>JASGMP010000096.1 GCA_030156395.1 Fidelibacterota bacterium | reverse complement strand
CAACTTTCTTTGCCATGTTACCCGGCTGGGAAGAAAAATTCAAATACATCATTGATTTGGGACAAAAGTTACCCCCATATCCTGAAGAATTTAAAAAAGATGAATTCAGGATTTTTGGCTGTCAGAGTCTGGTATGGCTGAAAGCGGATTATAAGGACGGCCGTATTCATTTTGTTGCTGATGCCGATGCGGCCATTGTCCGAGGACTGATTGCCATTCTTATGGTCATCTACAATGATAAAACACCGGAGGATATACTTGGTTTTGATATCCATGCATGGCTTGAATCGGTGGGACTCAGTTCCCAATTGACTCCTACGCGGAGCAACGGTCTTCATGCCATGATCAAACGGCTACAGACTTTTGCTGAAAATGCACAAGAAAAACATTAGTCAGGGACGAAACGTGTTTAGTTATCAAAAATCCTTCATGTCCTATCACATAAGTTCTGATTGTGATCATCTGTGCCAAGAAAATCTGAAACATATTAAAGTCTTTGTATGAAGTCCAATATACACAACGGCTATATTATTATTCCGGCTTATAATGCGGAAAAAACACTTCCCGAGTTGCTCCAACGGATCAGAGCATGTTGCCCCTTTCATATCCTGGTTGTGGACGACGGCTCAAAGGACCATACCGCCCAAATTGCAGACCGGGAAGGTGTTTACCTGATTCGCCACCCTAAAAATATGGGGAAGGGAAAGGCGCTTCAGTCCGGTTTTCAGTTTGTTTCAGAAGCTGGAGCAGACTTTGCTGTAACCCTCGATGCCGATTTACAGCATCCACCGGAAGCGATTCCAGGATTGGTCGCGAAATATACGAAAGCTCCGGGAACCTTCATGATCGGTTGGCGGCAGAGGGATGACAATATGCCCTTGCATCGCCAGCTGAGTAATTATATCACCAGTTTTCTTGTCAGTCGACGAACCGGAATGGCAATCCCGGATGTTCAGTGTGGCTTCAGGCTGATACCCGGTAAGTATCTACATCGTTTATTTACTGGCAGTAAAGGGTTTGTCTTTGAAGCGGAAATGGTAATTCGACTGGTAGATATCGGTGTTCCAGTGGATTTTTATCCTATCCCTACTATTTATTTGAAAGACGGACACAGCAGTATTGCCCATATCCGGGATACCCTTCACTTTATCAGCATGTTCACCCATTCACTGTTCAGGAGATTTTCGTGATGTGGCATAACCTTTGGCAACTGATTCTTGTGACTTTTCTCCCGTTTCTTGAACTCCGGGCCAGTATTCCCTATGGTATTCTAAAACTGAATATGCCCTGGTTCGAGGTCTATCTGATCTGTATGCTTATCAATGTCCTCCTGGCACCCTTTGTTTATTATATGCTTCACTGGTTTGTTGATGTTGTGATTAAAATCCCTTTTATCGGCAGACTCTATGATAAAATTGTCCTCCGGACCCAACGGCGAATCCATGACAAGGTGGAGAAATACGGAGAATGGGGACTCGCTCTTTTTATTGGGGTCCCTCTGCCTGGATCGGGGGTATATACCGGTGCCCTGGCAGCTTTCCTCCTGGGTGTCCCCCCACGAAAGTTCATGATTGCTGCGATCTGTGGTGTCCTGATTGCCGGTACTGCCGTTCTTATCGTGACACTCACAGGTATTGAATCCCTCCAGTTCTTTTTGAAAAAAGTCTAATAACTGGTAAATCGTCAACTCAGAGGGTAACTTTCTTCTTTCAGTTTGTAAACAAACTTTATAAACTATAGAAATAAAAAATATAGAGCGAAGAGGAAAAGAATATGGAGCTCCTGAAGCAAATTGAAGAACTGGTTGTTCGTGGTCACATTGATGCGGAATCCCGTTATCCCAAAGATTTATCCGGTCAACCCGGTGTCCGTGAAAAAGTGGCAGATGCCCTGGAGAAAGGAATATCTCCTCAGGATATTTTAACGCACGGACTCATCAGCGCGATGAAAATTGTCGGCGAGAAATATGAAAAGAATGAAATATTTGTCCCTGAGATGCTTTTTTCAGCCAGGGCGATGAAAAGTGGGTTGAATCAGATTCGTCCTATGCTGGTGGGTGATGTGAGTGTCCGCGTAGGGACCGTCATCCTGGGAACAATCCAGGGGGATATGCATGATATTGGAAAAAACCTTGTGGGAATGATGCTTGAAGGCGCCGGTTTTGAGGTAATTGATCTGGGAATTAATACACCGGTTTCAAAATTTGTGGAATCAGCCCGGCAGCACCCTCAAGCAGTGATCGGTATGTCCGCCCTGCTTACCGTCACTATGAAAAATATGAAAACGGTCATCGAATCCCTCCGTTCCAACGGCCTGGAGAATAAAGTCATGATCGGCGGAGCACCTGTTACCCAGTCTTTTGCCGATGAAATCGGAGCTGAAGGATACTCCCTGAATGCAAACCAGGCTGTCTCTCTGGCCAAAAACCTGATATCAGCCTAATAAAGAATATTATGTTTGAACATCTTCGAAAAATTGATTTTGAACGCCTGGATAAAACCCTGCGGAATCAAAAAGCCGATGCTATTCCCCTGATTGAATTGGGAATCCATCCGGATATTAAAAGAGAAATCGCCGGGAAACAGGTAGTGACGGTCCGGGAGGAAATTCAGTTTATGCGTTCCCTGGGGTATGATTTTCTGAAAGTTCAGCCCCGAATCGACCTCGAATTAAACCGGAAGAAGGCAGAGGATGAGTCCAAAGCAACAGACCGGTCCTGGTCCTCGGAGCATGACAGTCTTGTGAAGGATTGGGAGAGTTTTGAAGCATATCCCTTCCCCAAACGGGAAGATATTAATTACAGCCGCCTGGAAGAAGCCGGAAAGCTGATTCCCGACGATATGGGAATCATCGGCCAGTATGGAGATATTTATACTACCGTCTGGGAAACCATGGGATTTGAAACCTTTTCCATGCTCATGTATGAAGAGCCGGAACTGGTGGCTGAAATGTTTCGACGGATCGGAGATGTGATATACAGCATGTTTGAAGTGATGGCCCAGATGGATTTTGTAAAGGTTCTGTGGTACAGTGACGATATTGCTTACTCTTCCGGACTCATGGTGGATCCTGATTTTCTTCGGGAGCATTTCTTTCCCTGGCTGAAGAAAATCGGGAAATTGGCCACAGCTCGGAATATCCCCTTTATTTATCATTCTGATGGCGTATTGTATGATGTGATGGAGGATATCCTGGATTGTGGTGTGACTGCGCTTCATCCCCTGGAACCCATTTCCATGGATATTGATGAATTAAAAACCCGCTACGGCGATAAAATTGCACTCTGCGGCGGTATTGATGTGGATCAATTGGCCCGGGCATCCACAGATACCATCCGCAACCTGACCCGGAAATATATTCGTATCGCCGGCAAAAACGGAGGATGGGCTGCAGGTTCTTCAAATTCAATTACTGAATATATGAAAACGGAAAACGTTCTGGCCATGATTGAAACCGTCCTGAAAGAAGGGACCTATTAAAGGATGGGGCGAAAATCCTCATCCCGGATCACACTCCGGTTCGATGAAAGTATTGGTTAAGAACTTTAAAAAGGAAAAATTCAATGAACATGCTCAATACAGTCCATGCGAATTTTAAAGAAGGACGGCGTATTTTGGCTCCTTTACTGGGTTTTCCTGCCGTAAAGCCGGCAGAGACCTCCATCAAACTGGCCCAACAGAATGCAGGAGAGCACATAAAGGTGATGCGGCGAATTGTGGATAAATGGCATCCTGATGTAGTTTTTACCCTTATGGATCTCTCCGTGGAAGCCAGTGCCCTGGGCCGTGAGACCATTTTTCCACCAGATGAAGCAGCAACAGTTGTGAATTTTAATTATGACAAAGAACGGGATTTACCCTTTCTGAAAGGCATAAATATCCTGGAAGACGGGCGGCTTCTGTCCTATGTGGAAACACACAAACGTATGAAACGTGAATTTCCCGGGGATATTCTCAGGGGGGCTTATGTGACAGGGCCTTATACCCTGGCCGGACTCATTATGGGTGCTGAGAATGCGGCCATGGAAACAATGATGGATCCGGAAGGATTTCATGCCTTGTGTACCGTGTGCACAGAAAAGATTTTGGACTATACACAGGCCATGATTGAAGCCGGTGCCCAAATAATTGCAGTCCTCGAACCCAGTGCCATGATGCTTGGACCGGAACAATTCCGGGAATTCTCAATGGATTATACCCGGGAAATCGTGGATATGTGTCATCAACATGATGCGGAAATGGTTTATCACATTTGCGGCAATACGGAACATCTACTGAAATCCCTGAATGATTCGGGGGCGGATGCCCTGAGCCTGGATTCGGATGTCAATTTTATCCAGGCTGCAAAAATGATCCGCGAGGATATGATACTCATGGGTAATGTTTGTCCAACCGGCACGATTATGACCGGTCATCCGGAAAGTGTCCAAAAAGAAGTCCAAAAGCTTCTGGAGGATATGAAGGACGTTCCCAATTATATTCTCAGCACCGGTTGCGATCTTCCATCGGAAGTGCCTGAAGCAAATGTGACAGCCTTTATGAATACGGGAAGAAAATAATGTCCCGTCTAATTCCTGTGAATTAATCCAGCCCTTTTAATCCTTGAGATTGATGGATATCCAGAAGTCTGGATCTATAATGGAAGTGCCTTTCTGTCTGTATGCTCCATATATCATGCCGGCAAGTGTCCCAATTGCCAGTATAAGCGGTACGACGAAGGGTGATGTTTCACTATCGTAGATGACACCTTTTGATGCCAATAGCAGAGCGTTGGAAAAGATATGGACAATCATGACAAGAATCAGCGATTCACTCCAGATATAGAGAAGCATATAGGCAATGAAGGTAATAAAGAGGTATCCTGCGGCATAGCTGTGGACGATTTCTGGGAAAAGGGCAGGAAAAAGGGTGTGGTATACCGTGAATAATACTCCGTTGATGAACAATGACCACCACAGGCCGTACCTTTTGCGAAATGCCGGGAATAGCAACATGGCAAAGAGGGGATAATAAACCACCTGAATTATCAGTGTTTGGGATACATGTTCAAAAAATGCACTCCAGCTTAATCCATTCATTCTGATGATCGTCAGATTGTTATAGTTCATGAGTACAAACCACAGGGCCAGAAAAAAGATAACATGAAGGGGATTTTTGTTTTTCGGCCAGAAAGCATGAGGAAGTCCCCATTTTGATACCATGCGAAAAGGTACGTAAATCCCGAAAAGAGCAAGTCCAAAACCGGCCAGGAGGATATATGCTCCCGCTTCATACCAGGGATTCCCCAGAGATAAGGCCTTTTCAAGTCCCAGATTACCCAGATATGCCGATATTCCGGATAAAATAAAAATAATCAAAGCATCACGGATTTTCTTTTTTTCATCCATAATAGCACCTCATTATTTTAATAAGACAAGCCGGATTGTTTGATAGCCCTTGGGGGATGTCAGCCGGGCGATGTAGACACCGCTTGTGACAGCATGTCCCACCATATCGGTTCCATCCCATCGGATTTGATAAGTTCCGGCTGTATGAAATCCATTCTCCAGGGTTTTTACATGCCGTCCCCGGATATCGAAAAGATCCAGGCGGATATGGCCTGATTCAGGCAGACTTACATGGATTATTCCGCAGGGATTGAAAGGATTCGGATAGGCACGGAGGGCGAATGCCCCGGGGCGTGATTCTTCCGGATCCAGGGCTGTGGATGTAAGTGTGAATGTCCAGGTATATACACTTTCAAATCCTGCCAGATTGCGTACCCGAACCTCGGCGGTGTACTCTCCAGGTTCCAGGGGAGCTTCGGATGTCCGACGGATTTCACGGGTATTCCAACTGCAATCGGCATTGATGTTGACTCCGTTCAGGCTTAAAAACACCGAATCTGTATCCACCTTGTCAATGGTTTCCCTGAATTTGGCAAAAAGAACCGGTGTTGTACTGTTCACGGTAGCCCCTTTTTCGGGAGCTGTGGCATATACATGGGGATATCCCACGAGTTTTACTTCTTTTTCATAACGGTTATTGGAAAACCGGATTTCACTGAATTGGGTGTCCGCTGGTATTTCAATCGTATATTTATAGGTATCACTTATTAATGAATCTGGCAAAATTATTGTGTGTTTGAATCGCATTTTACTTTTTGGATACATTGATTTAATGATTTCAGTATATAGTATTGTATCGATGTTTAGATGGTTAACACCAATATCGTTTAATTTATATTTTATATAGGTAGGGACAAATAATGTATCTCCCTGATTTGAAATACGTATTTCATTTATTATGGTAGAGCCAGTTTTAATAGTGTCTTGAATGATGCTTATCTGTTCTAATGCGATATCAGGTTTTGTTAAAACATTTCCTTGAAAATAAATAAAACAATGAACCATGTTCAAATTCTGATACCCGTTATTGTAACCCGGCCAGTCGTAGCGGGACAGTGCCCCGTCGTAACTGGGATAGCCTGGTGTGTTTTTATTTCCATAAGGATCGTTAAAAATAAGGGTCGTGGCAGAACTGTTTTCGTAACCGATGGTGCTGATATAATGGCCTGAACTGGTGAGGGAGTTTAGCAGTACGAAAGGCATGCGCTTATCCACCTGTTGAATCACCTCTGCACGGGTCGGGGTCCAGTCTACAGGCTTGTTGGCCATCCCGTTCTTCCAGGCATATTCAGCCATATACCCTTTGGTGTCGGACCAGTTATTTTGGGTGATATAACCAAAAGCTCCCCAGCCGTAATTCCCCCGGCTGTATCCAATCCGGTCCATGTAATATCCAAGAATGGTATAGTATTTATCGCAAAT
>JASGMP010000095.1 GCA_030156395.1 Fidelibacterota bacterium | reverse complement strand
GTAAAACTAAGAAAGAATAAGTATATCCATCGTTTCATCATTTCAGTTTCACCACCTTCCCCCGGGCGGAAAAGCGTTCTGCGGAAATGATACCATGTATGCGATAAAAATAAACACCGTTTGCCACAAATTCATCGTCTTTATCCCGGCCATACCAGGGTACTTCATGAAACCCCACATCGTTGAGAGGCAGGTCGGTTTCAGCATTGAAGCGGTCAATACGAAGAATCCGCCGGCCTGAAAGGGTGTAAATATCGATAAAAACCTCATCAAACTGGGAGGTGAGTTCATAAATAATCTGGGTCCGGGCACCGAAAGGATTAGGAAAACAGCCGTAATCGATAATTCGTGCAGAACCTGTGGTCAGGAGTTCATACTCCGGGGAACAGGTTTCATTACCCATGCCATCCCTGGCCCGGACAGCCAGGGTGTGGGTTTTTTCCAAGGTAAAGTCGGGGCTGAAATTGAGTCCCAGGCGCCGTCCGGAGGGATCCAGGACCCATTTTACGGCACCGTCCGTTAATTTTTCCCCGTCGAGCCACACACCCCAGGTAAGGGGATCGGGATGAACAGTTTTATCATCGGTAATAATGGCGGAAAAACGGGCTCCGCCTGAAACGTAGGATCCAGGCAGAATTTCCCGGGAATTCACGGTAATTTCGATATTGGGTCCCTGGGTATCCAGGGGACGGACCCGGAGAATATAGCCGGGCATGGTGCCACGATAATAGTTTTCCACGGGAATGAGGGATAAAAGTCGTTTGCTTTCAGGATTGTATACTGCAGGAATTCGGGTTGTGTCTGTACCAGCGGGACAGGTAATCGTATAGCTTACTCCAGGCGATTCAAAATCCAGAAAAAGGGTTTGAAGGGAATCCATCTCCGCACCGGCAGACGTGAGATCAAAGAGGGTATCCACCAGAGTCACACCGACAGTGGCAGGACTGCTTTCGGCGGTAAGGTTGAGCGTCTGAAACCAGGGGTGACTCAGGGAGAGTCCCTGAGGATAAGCAATAAATCCGGTTCCATCCGCTTTCAGCCAGCGATTTACCAGGGTATCGGTCCACACATTATCTGTGGAATCTGTTTCCAGGTACTCCAGAGGAAAAATATCAAGAATGATGGGGATTTCTCCATAGGGCAGGACCCAGTCCGGTATATAGTTGCCAACCCCTTTGATAAGAAGCAGAGTATCCGTTTGAACAGGTTTTCCGGTCATCGTGCACCGGGCTTGTACGGCAATTTCGTCATTCACGGTGGAGCCCAGGGATAGGCGGAGTCCTTTATCAGAAGGTGTTACACTGTATATGGTCAGATCCGCACCGGGGAGGGGCTTGAGGATAAAAGGCTCGGACCGTGTCTCCTGTCCGGCGTCATCCACAACCCGGATGGTCAGGGTTTTCCCGCCAGGAGAATCCCAAAAAATCGGACCGGATTCGTAAAGATCGTTTCCTATGGCTGTCAGGAGTTCTTCACGTTCGTCCTGCCAGCGAATCCACACGCTATCCACGCCTTGAGAATCGAGAACCTTCACTTGCACTGATGCCTGTCCGCCTATTTCCGGTTGACGACCGGCAAACGATGGATCATAAATCACGGAGGCTCCGAAACTGAGGGGGGCATGACCAGCCCGGTACGTTCCTTCAGTTTCATCCCAGTAAAAAACGGTGACATCACCTCTTTCAGCACTAATGGTATCCGGCAGGGTGATGGTAAGCCGGGAACCGGATGCCGGTTTCAAAATTTGGTTTTGCAGGATAGGATGTTTGTTATCCCGGCTTCCCCGGAATGTCAGGTCCAGAGCGGCAGAGGGTGCGGAAAACCCGGGAATTTCCAGAGTGACAGATTCCCCCGGTGCGGCATCAGGGGGTGTGATTTCCAGGGTGTTTTGGGCATTCTCAAATGGCAAAACAATGGAGGGATCTCCCAGAATATTGTACTGATAAAAACCGGTTTTGGCATGGGTCGCCCAGCCGGTGGTGGATACATACTGGAGTTTGCCCCGCTGTACAGCCTGCCCAAAAGACACTTCCTCGTCAAAAAGATATTGATAAATGGCCTGAAGCATCAAATAGTCATTCACCACCCAACCCAGACCGGAAGAGCCCAGAAACCCCACCGAACCACCGGGCAGGCGAGTCAGGCCTTCACCCAGGCCTCGTTCCGTTTCAAATGCTGCCGTAAAACAGGTAAAGGATGTAATCACACAGGGTTTTTCGCTATTTTCAAGTCCTTCCACATCATCCAGCGTAAATAGGCTCCGATCCGCCCATACAGCCCCGCCACCATGTCCACGAAAATTGATCAGGGGACGTCCTGCATTGATAAAGTCGGACAACGTGGCTGTCGTACCGTAAAAAGGGCCTGTTTCGGCACTGGGATTGATATACAGGCGATCGATCTGTACCCCATTCGGCATTTGATGGCTGATCACGGATTCTGTTTGCTGTTTGAATTCATCTTCATAGCCGGCAATCATGACAATGCGGTTAAGCCAGTTATCCACCACGGGCTTTTCATGCCAGGCCCGGAATTTGGCCAGTGTGTTGGTGAGCTGTTCCGTATCCCGGACCGGAAGGCGGCCGATGATAATTTCCTGGTAAAGATCCTCATCTACATCGCCGAACCAGGAATCAGTGGTGCAGGCTCCGTAACGGTAGGTTTGAAAAAATTGGGTAGGAATCAGCATGCCCTCTTTGTATGTGGACCGGCCGGTCACCCCGGCATCTCCTACAAGCAGGGCATAACGGGGACGGATACTCCAGGTATCCCAGGCCTCTTTCAGATAATTCCGGATGGCATAGGGGGTCCGATTGCCCCAGGCATAACGGTCGTACAGGCGGGTTACATCTACCACGACAGGGGTAAATCCCCGATCGGTCTGTAAATCAATGAAATCCTCCAGATCCTCCATGAAATCCGGATGGGAGATGATGATATAATCCCCTTCTGCAGCAGTAAAGGTCATATCCACCGGATCCCGGTAAATCACCGTATCCGCAGGGACCAATCCTTCAGGCCCCACAGCGGTATAAACCTCCCGGCCGGTAAGGGATTCATCCTGAAAGAGCACCGAGTACCCCTGGTATTTGGCATCGTAATACACCACATAGTCCCGGAGCCAGAAGCGGTCATTTTTCAGAATCATCACATCGGGTGCTGAAAAGCCGTTGAGTTCGTACAGATACTCACCGGAACCGGTTTCCATGGGAGTTTGGAAACGGAGCTGATCACCGGAAGCCCGGAAATAACGTTCATACTCGACTTCAGCCCAATCCAGAAGGACCATGTCGTAGAGCCTGTCTATGGTCGGGTCACCGGACATTACCACCGTCAGTTGATTATCCCCGTTATACAGGTGCCCGTGGGAAAAATTCTGTCCTTCACTGGTGACAATTTTTTCTTTTTGTCCCTCCCAGTTATCCACGGCCAGAAAACGGTTATTGAGAAGGACGGTAAGTTCATGCTTTGGGGCACCGTAGGTAATTCCCTGAAATTTCAGGCGGATTTTCACTTGACGTTCGGAATTCTGTTTGGGATGATCCAGGGTAATCAGAAAAGTATCAGAGGTACCGGCAATGATCTGATTGCCGAAAAACCAATGGTCCGAGACTTCGGACATCTCATCCTGGTCTACCTGGGAGAGCTTTTCCCAGCGCTCGGCCCGTTCCAGGCGGGTAATTCCGGTAAAACTTTCAGGCTGATAATCGGCATTACCTGTGACTTCTCCTGATTCCTCGGTGAAACGGAGTCCTTTTGACCGGTTCCAGGTAAGTTGAAGCACATCATAGGGACTGTGAGGATTGTGGCGGTAAGTCCCATAGGGATTGGCCAGTGAATCGAGCCAGACCAGGATTTGATCATCGGAAGCCAGACGTTCCGGTGAACGGGCAATCACGCGGGCAGGTTGTTCTTCGCCATGGTGAAAAACCTGAATCCTGTCAGGCCGGATATTCCGGATTTCCACCCCGGCATCAGACAGCATCCACCCGTCAATGCGAACCATCCCCGGTTTGGAGACTTGCACATTGGCAAAGGGACCGTTAAGGAAAGAATTCTGTGCTTTTTTCAGCACCGGATGTACTTGCCGGACTTTTTCGATATAAGGTGCCAGCTTTCCGGAACCGTCCGTGAGGATGAGGGTCAGGCGGGTGATTTCCCTGGCAGTAGTGGCTGAGGAGGGGATGAGTGGATACACCGTGAGGGAAAAACCGCCACCAGGGAGAGGAAAAATATCCCAGGGTTTGTTGATGGTTTTGGGGGAATTTTTTTCCACGATCTCCCGTCCGGCGCCGGTGGCTTTTTCCCGGACAGGCAGGTACGGAGTGTCGAGGGTTATATTTTTTTCTTCGAGAATATCCATTTGGCCAGAAACGGTGCGGGCATTGCCCTGAAAAAGGAAAACAGCCGCCGGGACCCAGTAACCGTTCACATCCAGCATAACGGCCTGAGGATCGTTGGCCAGGTCCTCACGGTTTCCTTCCCAGGAAAGGGTGATGCGGCCCTCTTCTTCCAAACGCTGAAAGCTGGCTTCCAAAACCAGGAAAGGTATCATGAGGAGAATAAAGGAATGTAAAACGCGGTATTTAAACATTACGTCCCGACAAATATTTGATCAAATCCGTCCGGAGGTCCGGTTCATCGAGTCCCCGTTTCAAAATTCCCCGGAAGGCAGTGGAGATTTTTCCTGTCTCTTCGGACACAATAATCACGAAGGCTTCGCTCTCTTCCGAGAGTCCCAGAGCTGCCAGATGGCGGGTACCGATGGTGGGGTCCACATCGATATTTTCACTGAGGGGCAAAATACATTTGGCAGCAATGATCTGATCCTGGTAGACAATAATGGCCCCGTCGTGGAGAGGCGAATCGGTATTGAAAATGGATAAAATCAGTTGCGTGGAAAGAGTCCCGTTGATAGGTACCCCTTTTTCCACAATGGTTTTGAGTCCCAAATCCCGGAGAACCACAATGAGCGCTCCGATTTTCCGTCGCTGGAGTTCCATCACACTGTGGATGAGTTCTTCCGTAAGATCGAAGGTCTCTGGAGAAAAGAGCCGTCGGACTAAGGGATTTTGTCCCACAATCAAAAGAATGCGCCGGAGTTCGGGTTGAAACACGATGACAAAAAAAATCAACCAGGCAGTCTGAAGGCTACCCAGAATCCAGGAAAGAGCTTGTAGATTGAGTAGCCGGGCAAAAGATCCCAGCAAAATAAGTAGAATAAGCCCAACCACCATCTGCTTAGCCCGGGAGTCCCGGAAAAAGGTATAAATCACGTAAATAAGTACCGTCACCAAAAGGATATCAATAATATCCAGGAGGGTTACTGTTAGATATCCGACATGGAAGAGATCAATCATGCTTGTCTCGTGTTATGGCATCCACCAGGCGTATTGCCTGAACTGTTTCTTTCACATCATGGACCCGCACAATGGACGCACCGTTCAATACGGAAGTTACGGCAGCGGCAAGGGATCCGCCAAGGCGATTCGTCACATGGGAATCATCGATTTTACCGATAAACGATTTCCGGGATGCACCGATGAGGATAGGGACTTTCAGGCCTGACAGCTCGCCCAGGCGCCGAAGGATTTCCAGGTTATGCTCCAGGGTCTTTCCAAAACCAATACCGGGATCCACCACCAGATGATTTTTGGGAAGTCCGGCTTTTTCAGCGATTTGGATACTTTTCCCTAGCCAGTCCAGAATATCCTCCATCAGGTCATCGTACCGGGGATTTTTCTGCATCGTCCGAGGTGTCCCTTTGATATGCATGAGAATCGCGCCGGCCTGGTGTTTGGCAGCAATATGAGCCAGTTCGGGAGATTGGTGAAAGCCGAAGATATCGTTGATGATGTGGGCACCGGCATTTAGGGCAGCCTCTGCCACGGCTGCCTTGGTGGTATCTACGGAGATACAAGGCACCGTGCCGGCCAATGCTTCGATAACCGGGATTACACGATCCAGTTCTTCGGCTTCGGAGACGGCTTCGGCACCTGGACGAGTGGATTCACCGCCGATATCGATGATATCCGCGCCCTCGGAAATCATCTCCTCCGCCCGCTTCAGGGCCTGATCCCTGGAAATAAATAAACCGCCGTCACTAAAGGAATCCGGCGTGAGATTCAAAATACCCATGACAGCTGTTTTTACAGTAAGGTCCATAGACTGACCATGGGCCATATAAAGCTGAGTATTGGCCGGTGTAAACAGCAAAGTTTCCAGTTCATTCCCAATTTGGGGAAGATGGAAGGGCTGAATTTTCAAATTATCTATAAGCCGCCGGTATTGTGCTTCGGTGGCCATGATGATGGCATGGGTTTTATCTACTTTGTGGGTAATGCTGTGTTCATGGAGGGCACATTCGGCACCCAGGGTCAGGCACTCCTGTTTGAGAATATTGGCAATCACCGGCTTCAGATCCCGGATCAGCACCGCGTGAAATTGTCCCTTCGGCAACATGATATTGATGCCTGCAGAATGAACACCGATACGGTGAAGGAAGGTTTTAAGGGATGTTAAGGTTAATTCATGCATGTATCCTAAGTCACCATGGCTTATTGAGTTAGATATCTTGAAATCTGTTCTACTCCTGTTTAACGTCCATTTTATAGGAAATAATGTCCGGGAGTATCTTGCCTGTGGGATAAATCCAGTCATCTGGTTGCCTTAAGCATCCGGGAGAATGCTTCTATGGCACCCCCCTCACTCCTTGCTCCTCGCTTCTCGTTCCTCGCTACTTTCCCCTTGTTCTTTGCTCCTCGTTTCTCGTTCCTCGTTACTCTCCCCTTGTTCTTTGCTCCTCGTTTCTCGTTCCTCGTTACTCTCCCCTTGTTC
>JASGMP010000094.1 GCA_030156395.1 Fidelibacterota bacterium | reverse complement strand
GCCGGGCATCGGACCTGCCAGATGCGCATCCAAATCCCTAGGGAAAGCACCCCAGGTAAGAACAATCCGGTATTCCTTGAGTTCCTCGGATAAGGGTACGCGAAGTAATGTGGGAATTTCGTTCAGATCCAGAAAAAAGCTGTGTTCAACAGGAATGTACCCCTCCTTGAAGATTTTTATGGTGTAATCGCCATAATCACTGAGCTGAATGGCCAATTCGCCCTGTGAATCTGTATTCCCGGTGGAAACCAGATTCCCCCTGAACCGGATCTCAGCTTGCACATCTGCGAGGGGATTACCCGTTTTAGCATCCACTACGCTTAAATAAAAGCATTTGAGTTTGGGATACATCCTTGGGGAAGGATGAAAAGCGCCATCACTGACGGTTCCGGCAAGAAAAATCATACCGGGCTCTTCCGGGACTTCAACCCGGTGTGAGACCTTGTTCTTATGATCGTTAATAACTACAGTTACTTTTGCTTCCTGAAGGACGCTCAACATGGATTCATCAAAAAAATCTTCATCGGCAAAGTGATTAGCTACCCAAACCTGGGCCTGGATCCCCGATGTGTTTTCAATACTGAATTGCTGGCTATCTCCCGAGAACCGTTCGGCAATGCGGATATTATTGTCCTTTGACGGGCTTTTCAGGTGACCACGGATATATTCCGTCTTTCCGTCCTTCATGTACTGTATGATCGTTGTGACATCGCCGGCAAAAGCATCATACGCCACAATGATATCCATATCAGCCGATAGACACAGAACTGCTGACAGGATGAATGCAAGTGCTGCTAAAAATCTCATGAGCAACCATCCTCACATTTAATCTATTTGTTTAACATGGGAGAAATGACATCTTGTCTTGGGATGCGGACCAAAACATATACAAGGTTCTTTTCCGTATCCATCCAGCGCTCCATGACCTGGATGTTTCTGAGAAGGTACTTGACTTTCATCGCCTGAACCTTTTCCATGGTATCGTATGAATCGGATTTTGCTTCAATCATTACTGTGTGAAAGTCTACAGCTAAGGTTGTCATAATATTAAATATAGCATTTTCTTCTGCTTTTTTCCAGGCATCGATTTTATTATAATGGCAACTGTATTCCCCTATACCATAATAATACCTGGAATCGGTATACATGGGATATTTATCAATCCACGAAGGAGGAGGAAGCGTGTTGTAATCAATAAATTTTGTAGAAAGTTTCATGTCTTTTTCCAAAGAAAAAGCTTCAATATAATCGTTTGTTATCAGGTTGATCGCTGAAAGACTTCCTTTGACAGGATACAGTTTCCCCTGGATCTGTTTCAGGGCGTCAGGTGAAAAATGATAGTAATAATCACTGTCCACCTGGTCCAGATCCTGATATCGATAAAGTGTTCCGAAAGCGATGCAGGATTGGTATGCGCACCAGGTGGTCTCGGCATCAGCCAGCGTGGAACTCCCCTGACGGGCAAAACCGGTAATGAGCTTCGGATATTTTCCCGGATAGACAAACCATTCGGGATATTTCACCTGGCTGTGTAAAAGCACAGGCAGTACATTCAGCAAAAGAATAATAAGGTAGAATTTTTTATGGTGCATAAATAAGAGGAGGAAATAAAAAGGGGGTGTTCTGCACACCCCCCTGACGTTTTACACGTTACTCCTGAGCCTCGTAGGCTTCCATTTCACTTTTGAGCTCTTCATAGGCCTGGGATGCACGAAAACGTTCGTACACTTTGGGCTTGGATTGCAATTCATCCAGAAAAGACTGGTTGAAGGTTGCAGGATCCATGGCCATTAAGACGTAAACCGTAATAAGCCCATCTTTGGTGACCATTCTTTCCTCTTCAGGGAAAACGCCCCGAAGTGTGGTGCTGGCCATGGTTTTGGAAACACTTGAAAATGCTTCGTTCACTTCTGTTTCCATATTGGAACCAATTTCTTCCAGGAAGTTTTTTTGCAGAACCTGGATTTTGGATTCCAATGCCAGGGCGAGTTGTTGACGTCCGTTGTTTTGTGCTTTCTGACGGGCAATGTCTTCACGGGAACTCTGTCCCTGCCCAACATCAGCAATGCCTCCCGCTTCGCGAATGGCTTTGGCCATCTTCATCAGCTCATTGTACGGTGAGGTGGTTGATGTGCCTTTACTGCCGCCACATCCACTTAACATGGACAACGCAAAGACCGCCACCAGCATGAGAATAAGTCCCTTCTTCATAAAATCGACCTCCTGATTTACTCTCGTTTTCTTTTATTTTTTAACATTTCTAATGAATATAAAAGCAATATACCGCTTATTCAAGAAAATGATTTATATAAGTGATTTGCTTCACGTAAGCAGGAACATGCATCCCGTGTAACATCATCCTGCCCTTTAAATTTGTATCTATTTTAGGGAAAAATATTCATTATTTTAACACGGAGGCTGAATGAAAAGAACAACCATCAAAATATTGATGACCCTTACACTGACCTGGAATGTCCTGAGTGCTGGTGTGGATGTGTTAAATCCCTATCTTTTTTGTCTCACGCCGGACACACCGCCTTTGACGGAAAAACAATTACACCTCGGACATACAGGCATTCCTGTCATAGATTCATTGATAACCCGGAATCCGGGACTTGTGATCCGACCCTGGCTGCCGGCTTCTGAGCCCCATGAACACTCGGGGGATATCTATCTGAACCGGATTTACCAAATCACAGGATTTTCTGAAAATAAATCAACGGTTAAAAATATCATGGAGGATCTGGCCCGGGATCCGAAAATCCTCTATACCGAAAAAGAACCGGAGATCAAAGTCCGGAATGCCGGTCAATTCCAAAAGGAACAAAGCAGTTATATCCCCAATGATCCCCTGTATTCCCAGCAGTGGTGGATCCGGCAGATTGAAGCCCAGGAAGCCTGGGGACTCTGGGATGTTGCGGGAGGAGCTACCCCCGGTAGCCGTGAAGTAAGGGTAGCCATTGTGGATACGGGCGTAGAGTGGACCCATCCGGATCTGATTCATAACATCTGGCAAAATGTAGGAGAAGACGCCAACGGTAACGGAAAAACCATCGTGTATCTTGAGGGCCGCTGGCAAATGGATCCCGGCGATTTGAACGGGGTGGATGATGATGATAACGGATATAAAGATGACCTGATCGGCTGGGATCCTTCCGGTTCAACCTATTTAAACGGCGACAATGACCCCATGGCTGTGCTGGACGGACCGGCCCCTGTAAGCGCCCGGATGCACGGGACCCACTGTGCCGGTATTGCCGGGGCTTCCACCGATAATGGCACAGGTATCGCCGGAACGGCTTTTAATATATCAATTGTACCGGTCAAGACAATGACGGATAATAATGAAGGTGGATTTCTTACTTATGGATATCAAGGGATACAGTATGCATATAAATCTGGTGCTGATATAATCAGCTTGAGTTGGGGGGATACTACATATAGCTATTCAGCCAGATCCGTAGTTCAGGAAGCTAAAAAAGAAGGTTCCATTCTGATAGCTGCTGCAGGAAATGGGACAAATGAAGGTACAGAGAAGTACGGCAAATTCTATCCCGCCTCCTATCCCGAGGTCATATCCGTGACGGCTCTGGGACCCAATGACAGATGGGGGAAGTGGGCCAATTATCATGAAGATGTGGACATTGCGGCACCGGGAGAATCCATTTTATCCACTGTTTTCAGCACATCCGGGACCGGTGACCTTCAGGGGTATCAGTCCTGGTGGGGAACTTCCATGGCCACACCCATTGTGGCCGGATCGGTGGCACTCCTCAAGAGTTATATGCCGGGTCAAACGGTCCAGTGGTATACCGATCAAATCCTCAATAATACCGATGATATTTATACCATCAATGACGATCCCGAATATGCCGGAAGACTGGGACGCGGGAGGGTGAATCCGTACAAAGCCATTGCCCAGGCGCTGAAACCTCAGCTTGTGATTCAGGATCAAAAGATGTATATCCTCAGTGACGATGGTGATGGCATTCTTAATCCAGGGGAAGAAGTCCGTTTACAGTTGACTCTGTTAAATGAGCCGGGCTGGCAGGATGGACAAAACATCAAAGCCGTTTTACATTCAACGACACCGGGGATTATCATAACCGATTCAGTCGCCACATTTTCTGATCTGAGCTCTGGTGAATCCGGTACACATTCGGAAAAATTGCAATTTCACATCGTACCCGAAGCATCGACCGGCGAATCGGTTTTGGAATGCCGGATCTATTCGGAAAACCTCAATGGGGATAGCTTTGAAGACAGGCTTCCCATACCTGTACAGGTTTCTCTTTTTCAAAAAGGCTTTCCGGTCCCTTTGTCTGAAATGATTGTTTCATCCGTTTTAGTGTGGGATATCAACCATGACGGGCAAAAAGAAATTGTGGCCGGAACCTTTGCCGGGAACATCATGGCCTGGACCTCCACAGGGGATACTTTGCCGGGTTTTCCCATATCTGCCGGTGGATTGATTCCCGTGGAAATTGCCGCAGGGGACCTGGATCAGGATGATACCCTGGAACTGGCAGCGGTGACTACAACCGGAAAAATCATCCTTTTTAACGGATGGGGTGAAACCTTTTTTTCCTATGCTGCCGGAAATTCCATAGTGGCGGCACCGTCTATCGGCCAATTGGACGGCGGTGAAGACCTTGAGGTGGTTGTGGGAACCAAAGGGGAACAAATCCTGGCATTGAAGAAAAACGGAGAACTGGTTCAGGGATTCCCCCTGAATACCGGTGACATCATTCAAAATGCTGTTTCTGTATCAGATTCTCTCCACGAATCACCGGTTCTGGCCTATTCTACCGGAGGTGGAGATCTCTACCTGACAGATGAAAAAGGAACCCCTCTCACCGGATGGCCGGTTCATTTTTCGGAGCAGCAGGCCACAACCCCTGTGTTGATACATTATGAGGGAGAATTAATCATTGCGGCCGGTTTGTCGGATGGAAAGCTTGTGTTGCTTCAGGAAGACGGCTCTGTCCGGGCAACCGTCAGTGGATTGTCCAAGGTCATTGCTGAACCAACTGTCGTCAGAACACCTTCAGGTCCGGCACTGGCTTATCCCTATGATGTTCGTAAGGTTTCTGTTGTGGATTTGCAAGGGAATATTCTCCCGGGATGGCCTGTCGTTTTTGAGCAGATACTCTCCCGGATTGCTGCCGGTGACATAGATAACAACGGGACAGATGAAATCGTTGCTGTTTCTGCGAATGGTGAAGTGGCGGTCTGGAATATCAAAGGGGAAATGTTTCCCGGTTATCCTATTCTCACACAAGAAAATATCAATAGCGGTCCGGTACTGAGCGATCTGGACGGGGACGGGGATGCGGAAATATGTGTCGCCGGAGATAAACATCTTATGGTGTGGGATGTAAAATCGGCCTCTGCCGATGATATCTATCTCACGATGGGAGGCCTTCGTGGCGGAGGACCTGGCCGGACACACCGCTATGATTATACATTTACCGGAATGAATGAACATCTTATTCCGGGTGAATTTGGAATTACTGCCCTGTATCCCAATCCTTTTAATCCCCAAACGACCATCTCATGGAATCAACCCCGGGAGGGAAAAACACATCTTGTCGTGTATGATCTCACCGGCAGGGAAGTGTATCGACAAACCCTTTATGGATTCGCCGGACAGAATACATATTTGCTTACAGCAAACGGTTGGAGCTCAGGGCTTTATTTTTTACGCCTTTCCAGTGGCGACCGTTCAGTAGTCAAACGGTTGGTTTTTCTGAAATAAACGCGTAGTTCTAAAATAAGATTTTTCCCGGATTTTCTACAATATGATAGATTAAACAATTCGCGTGAAGACTGTTTGATAAACTTAAAATATTCAAAAGAGGATAACCAATCACATGCATCGTTTTTTTACGGATTGTCTTAACTCTCAGTACGGGGCTGCCTGTTGATATCCCAATGAGAATAGCGTTGGTAACCGACATGTTACCCCTGATAAATTCGCTATTGTTAACCTATGCCGCTCTGTTGGGTTGTATAAATTATTCGTGACCCAGTTTCATGTTTCACCAAATTGGAATGAACTCCCTTGATGGCCTCAACTTTGTAGGTGAACTCATGATTCTGATCATCTGAACCGCAGGGTTCAAGTATTACTAAACCCCTTTCATTGCAATTTTTCAATATACCGTCGTGGATTCCCAGTTGGGTCTTGATAATACATTTTCAGGCGGTTAACACCTTTTGAAGAATCATGGCTGCTTCTTTTTACTTTCCGATAAAAATCAATAAATCACCTTTTTTCATGGGAAGGCTCCTTTTTCAGGCCTATGTGATTATCATAAAAAATATATGTTTATACATTGAATAACACGAAAAATCCTGCCATTCCCTTGTTGAAATCAAGTCCCTTTGTTCGTAAAATACGATTGTGAAACCGGATATTTCAAAACCAGCCCAGTTCCCTTCATGTTTTCTGAATCAGAGGATATATCATTTATGATGAAACTTCGCCGACAGGCACGGGAGATGTCTTTACAGGTACTCTATGCTATGGAGATGAGTGGAGAACCGGTAGATCAGGTAATTGCAGATGTTTTGTTACTAAATGAGAATCCCGAATGTGATGAAACTTTTTTAAGGGATCTGGTAAGACACACATCTGCCAACAAAGAATCCATCGATGAGCGTATACGGAACAGATCCCGTAACTGGGATTTCAACCGTATTGCACTGATTGATAAAATTATTTTACGTCAGGCGATTGCAGAATTGATATTCAGTGAGGATATTCCCCCACGGGTAACTATTTCCGAAGCAATCGAACTGGCAAAAAAATACTCAACCGATGACAGCCATGTTTTTATCAATGGCCTGATGGATCGGAT
>JASGMP010000093.1 GCA_030156395.1 Fidelibacterota bacterium | reverse complement strand
TTCTCCGCGTCCCAGCGACCTCAGCGGGAGGAATGCACTCCACACCCCTTCTCCCAGTCTCACCCTCACCCCTTCGTCCCCTCGTACTTTCGTACAATCGTATCTTCGTTCTCCGCGTCCCAGCGACCTCAGCGGGAGGTGCCCCCTCTGGGCTCTTTCTCCCAGTCTCTCCCTCTCTCCCCCTGAAAGAATTCTATCTTATCCTCCCCATATTTACTAAATTACTCCGTTACATCAGCAGATGAATGATATTGAAGCATGTTGAAAGAAAAGGTTGAAATATGTTGAATATTGCCCTTATCGGTTGTGGACGGATTTCTAAAAACCATTTTGAGTCGATTAAACACTTTTCGGATGATTTAAAACTTGTGGCCGTGTGTGATATTGTGAAAGAGCGGGCGAAGGCGGCAGGTAAAGAGCAGGGGGTGGACTGGTATACGGATTATACTGAGATGCTGAACCGGGGGGATATTGATGTGGTGTCTGTCTGTACACCTAGCGGCCTCCATCCGGCTCATGGCATTCAGGCGGCCCGGGCAGGCTGTCACGTGATTACAGAAAAACCCATGGGCATTACGTTACCTTCTGTGGATGAACTGATCCATACCTGCGATGATGAAGATGTACACCTGTTTGTGGTGAAACAAAACCGCCTGAACACCACCATGCAACTGCTGAAACGGGCTCTGGATAAAGACCGGTTTGGACAGATTTATATGGTTCAGAGCAATGTGTTCTGGATGCGTCCCCAGGAATATTACGATATGGCCAAATGGCGCGGGACCTGGGAGTTTGACGGCGGCGCTTTTATGAATCAGGCGTCCCACTATGTGGATGCCCTCCAGTGGCTTGTCGGTCCCGTAGACCACGTGATGGCCGAAACAGCCACCCTGGCACGCCATATCGAGGCGGAAGATACAGGTTCTGCCATCCTCCGCTTCCGCAATGGTGTAATCGGAAATATGAATGTAACCATGCTGACCTATCCGAAGAATTTTGAAGGATCCATTACGATTATCGGTGAAAAGGGAACGGTGAAAGTGGGCGGTGTGGCCATCAATAAAATTGAAAAATGGGAATTTGCCGAATATGACGACGATGATGCCATTATCGAAAAAAGTAATTACAATCCACCCAATGTGTACGGGTACGGACACATTCCCTATTATGAAAATGTGATCAAGGTGTTGAAAGGGGAGAGTGAACCCAATACAGACGGCCGGAGCGGACGCAAATCCCTGGAACTGATCCTGGCCATTTATCAATCTGCCAAAACCGGCAAACGGGTCAGCCTGCCTCTCTAAATCCGGAGCATCTATGCATGAAGAAAAAAAATATTTTGTGCATGAGTCATCCTATGTGGATGAGGGGGCTGAAATCGGCGAAGGGACAAAGATCTGGCATTTTTCCCATGTGCAGAAGGGAGCAAAAATCGGTCCGGGTTGCACTTTGGGACAAAATGTCAACGTCGCCAACAACGTGATTATCGGGAAACAGGTAAAAATCCAGAATAATGTAAGCGTTTACGAAGGGGTGGAACTGGAGGATTATGTTTTCTGCGGTCCCTCCATGGTTTTTACCAATGTCCTCAATCCCCGGAGTGAATTTCCCCAGCGGGGGTCACAATTCTATCATAAAACCCTGGTGAAAAAATCCGCCTCCATCGGCGCCAATGCCACTATCGTTTGTGGCATCACCATCGGTTGCTATGCCTTTATCGGTGCCGGTTCGGTGATTACCAAAGATGTGCCGGACCATGCTCTGATGGTGGGTGTACCTGCAAGGCGCATCGGCTGGGTGTGTGAATGCGCCAACCGGCTTACCTTTGATGAAAAAGGAAATGCAAGCTGTTCAAAATGCGGTAAAACCTATCATCTTTCTGAAAATAAAGTGACCCGTCTTTCATGAATTCATCCCCCCACGTTTTGATCCTTACCCAATATTTCCCCCCGGAAGCCGGTGCGGCTGCATCCCGAATGAGTGATTATGCCCTTTTATTAAAAGAAGCAGGCTTTAAGGTCAGCGTGGTGTGTGAGCGTCCGGCCTACTTTGTCCGCCGGAATGTGAAAAGTGAAAATGTGGAAAGCTGGGACGGAATCAACGTGTACCGGTCCTGGGTGATCGTGAATAAACGTTCCACCAATAAAGACCGCTCCTTTTTTTATCTCTCATTTATGCTTTCAGGTATCTGGCGCTCTTTATGGATTGATAAACCGGATGTCATCTGGGTCACCTCACCACCGTTGACCACGGCCGTGGCAGGGCGGATCATCTCCCGGCTCCGGCGGGTACCCTATATCCTGGATGTAAGGGATCTGTGGCCCGATTCGGTGATTGAGCTGGATGCCATGAAAAACAGGTTTTTTATCCGGATTCTGGAGGGACTGGAACGGTGGGTTTACAAGGGTGCTAAGACCATCTCACTGGCGGTCCCGGGTTTCAGGGAACGGATTGCCGCTAAAATCAATAGTAAAGCGGATTTTGTAGATCTTCCCAATGGAGTTCCCGAGTTTATGCTCACCGAAGCTCCCAAGCCTGTCTTTTTTCAAAATGCCATTGAGGGGAAATTTGTGGTTCTTTTCAGCGGGAATATGGGCATTGCTCAGGGGCTGGACCGGATAATTGATGCGGCGAAATTGCTGAAATCCCATGAAGAGATTATGTTTGTTTTTGTGGGGGACGGGGTTAAAAAGACCGAATTGGAAAAAGAAGCCGTGCAGGCAGGATTGAAAAATGTCATCTTTGTGGAATCCCAGGCCCGGTCTGAAATGCCCTCTATTATCAGTGCCGCCCATGTAGGACTCGTACCCCTGAAGAATGTGGATCTGTTTACCAATGCCCTGCCCAGCAAGATGTTTGAGTATCTGGCCCGGAAAGTACCCCTGGTCACCAATATCCCCGGTGAGGCAGCGGATTTTATTACAAAACATCAATGCGGTGTGGTTTTGCCACCTGATCATCATGCGGAAGATCTGGCCCGTATTTTAAGCGATCTGGCAGCCGATCGGGAAAAATGCACAGACATGGGCAAGGCAGGCTATGCTGCGATCCGTGAATCCTTTACACGAAAATATTTTGTGCAGCGCCTAATTGAAAAAATTCCATAGAGTTTTGGTACAAAACTTTAAATCACAGTATATTCCCCCTTGTATTTAAAGAGATATCCATTCTATGACATATACCATTGCAACAATTATCGGCGCCAGACCCCAGTTCATTAAAGAAGCTCCTGTGGCACTGGCGCTCCGGGAAAATTTTAAAGAAATCATCATCCATACAGGTCAGCACTACGACCGGAATATGTCCCGTATCTTTTTCGAGGATATGGCCATCCCCGAACCGGATTACAATCTGAATATCGGATCGGGTCTGCACGGTGAACAGACCGGTCGGATGCTGGCGGGCATCGAGAAAGTTTTGATTCAGGAAAAACCAGATTATGTGCTGGTTTATGGAGATACCAATTCCACCATCGCCGGAGCCCTGGCGGCAGTGAAGCTTCAGATTCCGGTGGGACACATAGAAGCGGGCCTCCGGTCGTTTAACCGGTCTATGCCGGAAGAAATAAACCGGATCGCCACAGACCGCATCGCCGATCACCTGTTCTGCCCCACGGAACATGCCGTATCCCTTCTGAGTAAAGAAGGTATAACCACGAATGCTTATCTTACGGGTGATGTGATGTATGATGCCTGTCTGCATTTTTTACCTCTTTCGGAACAAAAATCGGATATTCTTCACACTCTGGGACTGACGGAAAAGGAATATCTTTTATTGACGATACACCGACCCTCCAATACGGATAATCCCGAAACATTTCTCTCCATCCTGAAAGCCGTGGCAGAAAGTCCCTGGTCGGTGGTGTTTCCGCGCCATCCCCGGACCAAAAATGTGATGAAAAATCCTGCTGTTCAACGTATTTTATTAAAAGCAAAACACCTGAAAGTCATCGAACCGGTAGGATTTCTGGATATGCTTCAACTGGAAAACCATGCATTGAAAATACTTACGGATTCCGGAGGTGTACAAAAAGAAGCTTTTTTTATGGGGAAGCCCTGCATCACTCTCCGGACAGAGACGGAATGGGTTGAAACCGTGGAAGCCGGATATAACGTCATTACCGGCGCCGATCCGGAAAAAATTGTCCGGGCAATCCACTCGTTTCACCCGAAACATACGAGAGAACCGTATTACGGAGACGGTCAGGCCGCCCGAAAAATTACAGAACAGATAAAAAAGGTGATCAAATCATGAGAAAACCCCGGCTGGTGATAAATATCCTCCTTTCCGACTTCCTTGCCTCCGTGGCGGCACTCTATCTCACCTATCTGTTCCGCTTTAAACTCAACCTTTTTGACGGTCCTATCGAGCTCTATACCACAGACCTGATTCTTCCGGCTGCGGTCCTGTACCTCTACTGGCTGGTTCTCTTTCTCTGGAACGGCCTTTACAGCTTTCCCCTGGCACCCTCCCGGACTGATGAAAATTTCCGGGTCTTTAAAACGACTTTTTTCGGAATTATCATTCTCTTTTTGATTACTTTCGATCTGAACCATCCCATTGTCTCCACACGCCTGACGCTGCTGATTTACTGGTTTCTTTTATCCATCTTTACATCTTTAGGCAGGATTTTTTTTATCACGCTCCAAAGAAAACGCTTTGAACGGGGAATTGGACTGACGCCTACACTCATAGTAGGGTATAATGACTATGGTTTTGACATTTATGATAAAATCAAACAATATCCCGCCCTTGGCTATCAGATTGTGGGTTTTGTGACATTGAACCCTGACAATCTCGGAAAATCCTACAAAAATGTTGAAGTCATCGGAGATCTGGACGGTCTACCGGATCTGATTCGGAGCCGGCATATCGGTGAACTGGTGATTGCATTTGATACAGGAAATCATGAACGGCTGCTGGATGTGGTGGATAAGGTGGGACGTATGGATGTGGGTTTGAAAATCATACCTGACATGTACGATATTATATCCGGTCAGGCCCGGACCAACCAGATTTACGGATTTCCCCTCATCGATATTTTTCCCCAGCTCATGCCCCAGTGGGAAAAGACAGTCAAACGCCTGATTGATGTGGTGGTCTCTTCTGTCACCCTGCTCATTCTCCTGCCGTTTTTTCCTCTGATCGCTCTGGCTGTTTATATTGACTCACCTGGACCGGTTTTTTATCGCCAGGAACGGGTGGGAAAGAACGGAAAAATCTTTAAAATGATCAAATTCCGGACCATGATTCCCGATGCGGAAAAAGAAACAGGACCAATCTGGTCCCAGAAACAGGATCCCCGTATTACCCGCGTGGGATGTTTCCTGCGGAAAACCCGTCTAGATGAAATCCCCCAGTTTATCAATGTGCTGCAGGGAGATATGAGCTTGGTGGGGCCACGTCCCGAACGGCCCATTTTTGTGGATCAATTCATTAAAACGATTCCTCTCTACCGACACCGGTTGAAAATGAAACCGGGTATCACCGGCTGGGCCCAGACTATGCATAAATACGATGAGTCCTTTGAGGATGTAAAAAAGAAGCTGGAATACGACCTGTACTACCTGGAAAATATGTCCCTGAAACTGGATTTTAAAATTATCATGAATACCTTTGCCACCGTTTTTACGGCAAAGGGACAATAAGAGGTGTTTATGTCTCGGAATATTCCCCTGCAGGATTTGCAAAAGGAATTTGAAATTTTGAAACCGGAGCTCATGCCGGCCCTGGAAAAGGTCTTATCCTCAGCCCGTTTTATTATGGGGCCCCAGCTGGATGAATTGAACGGCCATATTCAATCCCTTCTGGGTGTAAAACATCACATTCCCTGTGCAAATGGAACCGATGCCCTGTTGATTGCCTTGAAAGCCCTGGATATCCAACCGGGAGATGAAGTGATTACTACATCCTTTACTTTTGTGGCCACGGCGGAAACCATTGCTTTTGTCGGAGCTATACCGGTCTTCACGGATATTTGTTCCGATACATGCCTGATGAATCCAAATCTTATTGAAGAACGAATCACGGAGAAAACAAAGGCGATTATTCCTGTCCACCTTTTCGGACAAATGGTTCCTATGGAACCGGTAATGACAATCGCCAAAAAATATGGTTTGAAAGTCATTGAGGATGCAGCCCAGGCCATTGGTGCCACCCAAAACGGACATTTTGCCGGAACCATTGGGGATATTGGGACTATCTCATATTTCCCCAGTAAAAATCTGGGTGCTTATGGGGATGCTGGCGGCATTGTGACAAATAATGATTCACTTGCAGAAACCTGCGCCCTAATTGCCAATCATGGTCAGGCCCATAAATATGAGCATCATCTTATCGGACTCAACAGCCGGATGGATTCCCTTCAGGCTGCCATTCTCAATGTGAAAATCAAATATCTGGAAGAATGGAATACGCTCCGTGCGGAAAAGGCGGCATGGTATCACAAATACCTGGATCCGTTGGTGGAAACACCCGTAACAGCTCCGGGAAATACACATATTTTTCATCAGTATACCATTAAAGTGGACCAAAGGGATGCCTTAAAAGAATACCTTGCCGGGCAGGGCATTGCTACAGCCGTCCACTATCCCATTCCCCTGAATGAGCAACCGGCCATCGCAGCACTGAAACTTCATGGATTTCCAACACCTGTCGCTGCCAAAACTGCACAACGGGTCCTGTCTCTGCCCATGAACCAATACTTGAGCGAGGAGGATATCCGGTATGTGGCGAATGCTGTGAATTCCTTTCTGAATACAAAGCAATCATAGTCATTTCAAAATCCGCCGACGGGATTTCCTGTTTAAATCAAAAAACAAAGTAAAGTATAAAATAGTTATTTATATCTTCAACTTTCGTCTGTGATTCCTTAAATTATTCCTTAAATTTACAAAATTGAAAAAGTGAGGAATGCATGCTGGATATTCATGTGATCAGGGCAGAACC
>JASGMP010000092.1 GCA_030156395.1 Fidelibacterota bacterium | reverse complement strand
TAACGGATCCGGTGATTTTCAACCGGTAGTTTATCGTAAGATGTCCGTTGAATTCTTGAAGTATCGATAGGTTCATAATTGATATCAACAGGCAGGTACTCTTCATGGCCGTCAGGATACGTAAAGACAAAGTAATTGCCCGTGGGCAGATCGGTATATGTGACCACCCAGTGACTTGCCGCAATCGGCAAAACTACTTTACCACCCGGTGGAATGGGGGCAAAGGAGGATTTGGGTTCCAGCATATAGAAATCCCCGTTTATGTGACGGCCGGTGATCACATCCGGTAAATCATCCACCACCAGGCGTCTGAAACGGTTGAAATACAAGGCCCAGCCATCCCGGGGCAGGGGCACCTGAGAGTGGTTGTGAATGGTTAACAGTCCCAGATGCATCATTTTCCCTTTGTACTGATTCTCCACATGTTTCCAGGTAAGGGATAAAGAATCAGGATATACTTTTGTTTCTTGTGTCATCTCTTTTTCCGTACATCCAAATATTAAAGGCAGGATAAACATCCCTACGATCCATTGTTTTTTCATCTCATCCTCACATATTTATGCTTCAAATGACGTCAAAAAATTAAAAGAAAAGTTCGTGACTTCAAAGACAAGTTAGCCAATTTCATCCTCACGAAAACCTAAAAAGGATAGAATTAGTTTTTGATTGGACTTGAGGGAATTTTTTTAAACCTATAGTGGAATATTTTATGCTGGAACTGACAACTTTTTAATAACAGATTCTCTCAGAGGAGAGACAACGCTAAAAAAAGAGGATGAAGGGAATGAAGAAAATTGCCTTAACGATTTGTATTCTCATTATAGGGATACAGACAATACAGGCACAGGAAAACAACAATGTCCGGCAGAACAAGGTAGTGGAAGCCATATATATCCATCAGAATCCCGGAATACATCTGGATGGAAAGCTGGATGAAAAGATATGGAAACAGGGAGTATGGCAATCAGATTTTACCCAGCATGCTCCCCACGACGGTGAACCGGCTTCCTGTAAAACACAATTCAAGGTCTTGTATGACGATGAATATCTATACATCGGCGCCCGGGCTTATGATCCCAATCCTTCTGAAATCAAGGCATTTCTGAGCCGGCGTGATGAATATACCCATTCAGACTGGATGTATGTGTCCATCGATTCCTACAATGATAACCGGACAGCTTTTGAATTCGGCATCAATGCAGCCGGTGTATTGCATGACATCCGCCGCTATGATGACATAAATGCAGATTGGGATTGGGACGCTGTATGGGATGGTTCAGCTCATATAGATGATGAGGGATGGACCGCTGAGTGGCGTATTCCTTTCAGTGAACTTCGCTTTACTTCATCTCCGGAAATGGAATGGGGATTTCATGTCTACCGGGAAGCGCCCAATTGCGACAATGAAGTCTCTCTATGGAATCACTGGCCCAAATCAAACGATGGGATGGTTTCCAATTTCGGAACCCTGACCGGCTTAAAAAATGTGCAAACTGTCAATCCCGTATATGTGATTCCCTATGGAGTGGGGCGGGCAGATATTTCTGAGAATCTAAAAACAGATCATCACCCTGAAAAATATGATCTTCTGGCCCGAATCGGTGGCGACATCCGCTATTCCAGTTCTATCGGCCTGACCTTGAATGCTACCATCAATCCTGATTTCGGTCAGGTGGAAGCCGATCCGGCCGATTACAATCTGACAAACTTCGAGACCTATTTCAGTGAAAAACGGACCTTTTTCATGGAAGGAGCCAATATTCTTCAGTTTCCCCTTGGATTTGGAGATGGCGACATGGCCCATAACACCCTCTTTTATACCCGCCGTATTGGCCGGACACCTACCGTCTCAGCCCAAACAGATGATAATAAAACAGTGGATGAAATCCAGTCTCCCGATGAAACGAATATATTGGGAGCTGCTAAATTGACAGGAAAAACGGATTCCGGCATCTCTATTGGGATTATGGATGCATTAACCGCTGAAGAAACAGCGACAGTTTACTATGATGACGGGACAAAAGACCATCCTGTCGTGGAACCTCTGACAAATTATGGGCTGGTACGGCTGCAAAAAGACTATCATAACGGAGAAACAACCGTAGGAGGCATTTTAACGTCCGTTAACCGGAAACTGGACGATACAGGTATTACTTCTCTTCATTCATCAGCCTACACCGGAGGACTGGATATCAATCACCGCTTTGCTGAAAATGAATATTCCTTTATCGGCCATCTGGCCTTTAGCCATGTCATGGGGGATACTACCGCAATCCAAAGGACACAAAAACATCCCTCCCGATATTTTCAACGGACGGATGCCGATCATCTGAATTATGATCCTACACGGGAATCCCTGAGTGGCTATTCAGCCAAAGCCATTTTCCTGAAAAACCGGGGACATTTTCGGGGTGGTTCGGGCCTGGTCGTCACAAGTCCCGGTTTTGAAGTCAACGATCTGGGATATTACAGATCCGTCGATGATATCATGAGCTTTCTCTGGCTTCAGTATCAGGACTGGGAACCGGGCTCTGTGTATAAACAGATTTACGTAAACCATAACATGTGGATTAACTATGACTATTCGGGAACACGGAAGGTCTTTGGCGGAAATGTGAATTACAGCGGAGTATTTCTGAACAACTGGTCTCATGGACTGGGCATCAATTTGAGTGCTTACGGTGTATCCCCCTATTTTAACCGGGGCGGACCGGCATTGAGAACACCCGCTAATTGGAATGTGTGGACTTCTGTAGAATCAGACGAACGAAAAAAAGTTATCTGGGGAATGTTTGGTTACTATTTTAAAAATAAAGATCATGTAACGGGTTTTGAAATTGGTCAGGAACTGACTTATCGTCCACTGAATAATTTTCACCTGAGTGCCGAGATGAGTTTTAATGTGTTGGATGATACTTGGTCCTGGATTGGAAAAGCAGAAGCTGACGACCTGGAAACCCAGTACATTTGGGCGGATATGTATCAGGAAACCTTGAACTTAACATTCCGGGGAGACTGGACACTGACACCGAAACTGAGTCTGCAGTATTATGCCCAGCCTTTCATCACAGCTGGAGACTATTCCAATTACAAACGGGTGGATCATCCTATGGCAAAGGATTTTGACGAACGGTTTGAACATATAAACGACCGGATTGTCTTTGATGAAGAGAACGAGGAATTTAATCTGGATTTAGATGGTGACGGCTTGGCAGAATATACTTTTGGTGGACAGATTGATTTTAACTATAAGCAATTTCGTTCAAATTTTGTTCTTCGCTGGGAATACTCTTCAGGATCCACATTTTATCTGGTGTGGTCTCAGGGATTCACGGATTACCGAAGCCTGGGCAATTTCGAATTCAACCGGGATATCCAGGATCTTTTTGGAGCTCCCGGAGATAATGTAGTAATGGTTAAAATGAGTCACCTGTTTAAAATCTGATAACACACATAAAACTTATAAGAATAAAAGAGATCCATACGGTCTCTTTTGTTTTTGTGAATAAAAAGTTCCTTCTCCATATCAGAATCCCTTAATTTATCCATCGATAACAGATGACAGACAAAGGGATTCTCATGACCAAAAAATTGTTCACAATTATATTCATTTTACTGATGGGTCAACAGGGTTTAACGTCAGCCCCGAAAGAAGAGTTCAGGGCTGTATGGGTGGCCACCGTTTTGCGGCTGGACTGGCCGTCATCCTCAACGGTTTCTACACAGAAGAATCAAATGATCGATATCTTGAACACTATGGAATCTTACCGGTTCAATGCCATAGTTTTTCAGGTCCGCCCTGCCTGTGATGCGTTGTATAACTCAAAAATTGAGCCCTGGTCCAACTGGCTGACCGGTACGGAAGGTAAAGCACCTTCTCCTTACTATGATCCTCTGGCATTTGTTGTGGAAGAAGCCCATAAACGAGGTATTGAAGTCCACGCATGGTTCAATCCTTACCGGGCCCGAAAAGGGGATGCCGGCTCTTCGGCGGAACATGTTTTCAATACCCATCCGGAATGGATTCTGGCTGTAGGCAGTAAAAACAGTGATTCACAATACCGTTCTTTGGATGAACGAAATTTGCCAGAGAGCAAGGCAGTGGATTATATCCTGGATCCGGGAAAAGAGGCCGTCCGGGAATATGTCCTTTCGGTGATTGTCGACGTGGCATCCCGGTATGACATCGACGGTATCCACATGGATGATTATTTTTATCCCTACTCAGGTATCAGCAATGAAGATGCCGCCACATTTGCCGAAGAAAGCAGGGGTTTTACGGATATACATAACTGGCGTCGGGATAATATCAACCTATTGATCCAGGCCATTCACGATACGCTGGACGTCATAAAACCCCGTATCAAATTCGGCATGAGTCCCTTCGGAATCTGGAAAAACGGTGTCCCTGCAGGCATCGTAGGGTTGGATGCCTACAGCACCATCTATTGTGACGCCGTCACATGGTTGAATGAACAGTGGATTGATTATATTACCCCACAATTATACTGGCCATTTGGAGGCGGACAGGATTACGGCAAGCTAATGCCATGGTGGGCCGGGATCGCTGCAGATAATGAGCGTCATTTATATCCGGGACAAGCGGTTTATCGTATTACCGACTGGTCCGCCAGTGAAATGCCGCGGCAAATCCGCCTGAACCGGCAGACAGAAGCCTGTCTGGGATCGGTCTTTTTCAGGTATGGTTTCACACCTGGAGGTAATCCCCTGGGATTCCGGGATTCACTCCGGAATACCTATTACAAACATCCGGCGATCCCCCCTGCCATGACCTGGAAGGACTCCCTGCCGGCACCGGCACCCCAAAATGTGCAAATAGAGTTCAATGAAGCCGGTGCAACCCTTACCTGGGAGGCCGGTGAGATCACTGAAGCCCATGACGATACCGCATACCGCTACCTGATTTATAAATGGCCATTGGGTGAATCTCTGAACCGGGATGACAATACTCATCTGTTGGCAGTTATTCCTGCGATAGAAAGATTGACGTTTACAGATACGGATTATGAAAATTATCAATATGGAATTTCCGCCCAGGATCGGCTGAGCAATGAGAGTGATCTGATTCAGACAGCCACATCCGGTATAAATAGTTTTAAACCTTCAGTATCTGCCTGGCAATTACACCCGGCTTATCCCAATCCTTTCAATCCTGTGGTACAGATCCGGTACACCATCCCCCATGCTGCCCGTGTTCAAATTGCCATTTACGACATCCGGGGCCGGGAGATGTTTCAGGAATATGTTGATCATCAGCAAGCCGGAACCTTTACCCGTGAATGGAATGCATCCGCATATCCTTCAGGAATTTATATTCTAACGGTTCAGGCTCCCGGATTTAAATCGGCGCAGAAAATAAGCCATTTGAAGTGAATGATGAATGAAGAATGATGAATGATGAATTGAATGATGAATGATGAATGATGAATGATGAATGATGAATTGAATGATGAATGATGAATGATGAGTTAGGTGTCGTGAAAGATGAATCGTTTTTTTAATCAGCGTTACTTTTTTTCTCAATTCCCTTAAATATTGAATGCAATGATATATTTGAATCGTGGAACCCGGAAGGCGATTGAATCAATCGAATCAATCCCCCCGGGGATAAAATAGCCCTTAAGATGAGCATATGCAAGATTATATTATCTTTAATATATTGTGCTGTATTGATTTATTAATACGTGGTGGATCCGTAAAGTTCAAAGTTGGCATCTCGTGATGGTTGCCTGACAGTGCTCAACTCTGAAACCGTATTTCAATACATCTCCTTTGCAGATTACCTAATGACATAGATCAGTATAGAAACACTGGATTTCTATTCAATAGAATCAATCAAGAATAAGAAGTTAGAAGCTGGGAGTTGGCATCTCAATACGCCCGCCAGCCGGCGGCCTACTCGATGACCGGGCGTCGCTTCGATTCTGGTGTTTCAATCAAGTCAATCCCACATCAAATCAATCACTTCGATTTAATAAATCTACTTTCATATATCAAAAGAAGTATGATGATCATCACAGGAAAAGAAGATATGGTATGGTAGATTAAAAGGTCTCGGGGAATGTAGAAAAAGCATTTATTTTTACAGGAATCTCTGTTATATTAACAGGCTTTTTGTGAAAACTGCGCACGTAGCTCAGCTGGATAGAGCGACGGATTCCGGTTCCGTAGGCCGAGGGTTCAAATCCTTCCGTGCGTACAAGGGGCGTCACTAGCTCAATTGGTAGAGCAGCGGACTCTTAATCCGTTGGTTCGGGGTTCGATTCCCTGGTGGCGTACGAAGATAAACCGCTGATTATCAACACATTACAAGCCTCCAAGTCGTTACGGAGGCTTGTTTTTTACCCCCTGTAAAGTGCCGAATTTGCTTAATTTTAGCAGGGTTTTATCATGTAAACCGTTAACATACCGTTAACTTTTTGAGGCATCTTTACAATGATTAACCTGCTGATAGAAAGAGAGTTATGAAAACATGCCCTTTTAGTAAATGAGTATTACTCCGGATTAAACGTAGCGTGGCCTGTAGTTTTATTGATTAAAATGTCTTACTGATGCATACCTGTAAACAGTTGATTATCAACGTACAAGAAGAATTCTAAACGCTCATACCGTTAACATAGCGTTAACTTTTCAGATTATCAACCCAAATTGTTGGACTTTTATGCTGAATTACCGGGGCTTATCACAGGAAACATCCCATGCAAAACCCCGGATTCTATTCAGGACTTCTGGTTCCGGATACTGATGACATTCTTCAGATAGTCAATGGGGATTTTGGTGTAGATTTCAGTCACGACAACCGAGGAATGTCCCAAAACCTGTTTGGTCAGGTTGATATCCCGGTGTTCAATCCAGTGGCGCACGGCAAAGGTATGTCTCAGGCTGTGGAAAGTGTAGTCATCAGAGAGTCCGGCTTCCCGTGCAAAGTGCTTGAACTTGTGAGAGAGGTAGTCTGTGGACAAATTGACCTGC
>JASGMP010000091.1 GCA_030156395.1 Fidelibacterota bacterium | reverse complement strand
ATCATTCATCATTCAATTCATCATTCATCATTCAATTCATCATTCATCATTCAATTCATCATTCATCATTCAATTCATCATTCATCATTCAATTTATCATTCATCATTCAATTCATCATTCATCATTCATCATTCATCATTCTCCATATCCTCTTTCCCTCATATCCCCAAAACAGCTCCGCCATCCACCAAAATATCAGTACCGGTGATATAGGATGCCGCATCGGAGCAGAGAAAAGCGCCCACACGTCCTAATTCCGCCGGATCGGCAAAGCGTTTCAAGGCTGTTCGCTCAAGCCAATCTTTTCGTAATTCAGGATTGTCTGAGAGGGCTTTCAGGCGATCTGTTTCGACAAATCCAGGGAGAAGGTTATTGATAGCAATTTTATATGGGCCTAATTCACGACTGAGTGTTTTGGTCATGGACGTCAATCCACTTCGGATCACATTGCTAATCACCAGATCCGGCATAGGTTGTTTGGCACTCATGCTGGTCACCACCAGTATCCGTCCCCCATTTTTATTTTGTTTCATCTTTTCCGCTGCCCAGCGGATGCCTCGAATCGCAGAAAATAGTGTAGAATCCAACCCTTCACGCCAGGCATGATCATCCACCTGTTCAAAAGTCCCTTTTGCCGGACCTCCACAATTGACGACAAAGATATCCAATCCTTTTAATTGTTTAAATACCCATTCCAGAGTAGATGTATAATCAGTGGATACATCCACCTGAAAACCCATGGTTTCCCCTTTTTTTATAAGCTTCCTCTCTGCCGCATGAATATGTTGCAAATTCCGGCTTCCGATGGCAACATAAGCCCCTTCTTCCACCAATGTTTCTGCAATGGCATAACCGATCCCTTTTGTCCCGGCCAGAACAATCGCTTTCTTGTTTTCAAGATGAAGATCCATGGATACTCCCGTATTTTTTAACTTGTTTTTTATTATGATTTCTACTGATTTATTGTAGACTTTTTTTCATTCATTTCAAACACATTTCCATCCTCTTGGTTATTCGGCGGAGAGATGTTAAATTTCCACGGCAGTTTTGAAACCGGACCGCCTAAAGAGTAAGGATATTCCATGCAGAATGTATTGATTAACCATCCATTTGGGATACTTGCAGTTTTGCTTGTGGTTCCCGCCATTATTTTTTCTGTTCAGGATTATACACGCTGGGGACGGAAACTGTTTAACGTGGTACCTCCGCTTGTCTTTGCTTATTTTTTGCCTACTTTATTATCTTCTGTCGGAGTTATTCCTACAACAGCCCCTATCTACGAATCCATCAAAACCTTTGTTCTTCCGGCCAGTCTTTTACTCTTAACGTTGGCGGTTGATATCAAGGGGATCCTCAAACTGGGTCCCAAGGCTTTAATCATGTTTCTGTCGGGCACTCTGGGGATTGTCATCGGCGGTCCCATCAGTCTGTGGATTTTCAAGGATCAGTTGCCCCCTGAAATTTGGAAAGGGATGGCCGCCTTGGCTGGAAGCTGGATCGGTGGGGGTGCCAATTTCATTGCCATCGGGCAATCTGTCAAAGCCACATCTACTATGATGGCTATGATGGTGGTAGTAGATGTGCTAGTCGCCAATATCTGGACCGGTATCCTTTTATATCTTGCAGGAGAAAGCGATAAAATCGACCGCTGGTTGGGAGCAGATAATACCGCCATCACCGAGCTGAAAAACAAAATAGTCAATTTTCAAAAATCCGTGGCCCGGACCCCCACTACCACCGATTATATGATTATGCTGGCTTTATCTTTCGGGTGTGCCTGGGCAGCTTACAAGGTGGGAAATATCCTTCCGGAAATTGGAAACATCATTTCCCATTCCACCTGGAAGGTTATCATCATTACAACATTAGGGGTGGCTTTCTCCTTTACGGCCATCAAACGTTTTGAAGGTGTAGGGGCTTCCAAGCTGGGAACTGTGATGCTCTATCTGTTGATTGGAGTCATCGGAGCCAATGCGGATCTTCGGGAAGTTGTAAAATATCCTTATCTCTTTGCAATGGGTTTTACCTGGATTTTATTTCATGTTGTGATACTGCTGGGTGCCATGAGACTCACCCGTTCACCTCTCTTTTTCATGGCTGTGGGATCCCAGGCGAATGTAGGAGGAGCTGCCAGCGCACCTATTGTGGCTTCCGCCTTTCACCCGGCCCTGGCTTCCGTGGGTGTGATGCTGGGAATCGCAGGATATGTCCTCGGAACCTATGCCGCACTCATATGTGCCAGTCTGCTCCAATGGGTCTATTAACGCTTATCCTTCTGACATTCCTTTTTCTGGCATTGCTGTTTGGATTGATGCTATTAAATCCTTTTATTCGTCAAAAAGGGCATCACGCCAAAAAGGAACAATCCTTTGGAACCTTGTGGCGGTGTTCTAAAAAATAGAAGCAGAACACCTTAGTCGTAACGCCGGACTTTTTAATGGATCACACACCAATACATAAAGGATACTTCATGAATAGAGGAAAAACTGTTTTGATCACAGGTGCTTCGTATGGGATAGGCAAAGCACTGGCCGGAGAATTCATCCGTGATGGATATCATTTGGTTTTAACGGCACGTTCTGAGGATAAACTCACAGAGGTCCGGACTGAACTTCTAGAAAAATATCCCCAACGATCTATCCATCTGTTTCCCATGGATTTATCCCTTCCAAATGCCCCGGCCATGCTGGCAAAACAACTGGAGAATCAGCATCTGAATGTTGATGTCCTCGTCAACAATGCAGGGTACGGTCTTCTTGAAAAGTTCCATACCTCCGATATAAACCGTATTTTAAATATGATCAGCCTGAATGTGAATAACCTTGTACATCTTACAGCTTTGCTCATCCCGGCCATGACGGCTCAAAAATCCGGTGGGATTTTGAACGTCGCCTCCATCGCCGCGTATGTACCGGGGCCCAACATGGCCGTTTATTATGCAACCAAAGCCTTTGTCCTCTCTTTTTCAGAGGCATTGCATGAAGAATTGAAATCTTATGGTATCACTGTGACCTGTCTGGCCCCCGGCCCCACCAAAACCAGGTTCGGGGAAGTGTCTGGTATGGGATCCTCCATGATTTTCCAAATGGGTACCCAAAATGCCGATGAAGTTGCACAAAAGGCGTATCAGGGATTTAAAAAGGGCAAAGCTGTTGTTGTGCCGGGATTTAAAAATAAACTGACGATAATATTTTCCCATATTTTTCCCCGTGCCTGGGTACGGAAAGTGGTTCATAAAATTCAAAAGGTCAGATAGTTCAGGAAAAAAACTCTTTGTGGATCGTTTGAACGGCCTCATCCCGGACCGTCTTATCGACAATAAAGTAGGCAGCCACAGGAGAAGCGCCGACAGAAATGATGCGGATATTAATATGCTTTCGGCTCACAGCCCCGAATATCCGAGCCGCCACACCGGGCGTTTCCAGGATTCCCTGTCCCACAACGGCAATTAACGACAGGTTATCTAGAATATTCAGATGACTTACAACACCTGGTAGCACATCACCGGTTACTTTCCGGGCAGTCTCCAGATCCTGGAGTGAAAGAAGGATATTGATGGAGGTCTGGGCTGTAATCACCGATTTGATATTAATTCCAGCTTTATCCAGTGCCCGGGTTACGATGGCCAGAATGCCGGCCTTCATGCCCACCCCAGGCCCTTCAAGCTGTAAAATTCCAAAGTCATCAGAAAACGTGACACTTTTTATTACATCCTCAGGAATCCGGCTTTCATTACTGATGATTGTACAGGGTTCCTGATGTTGATTAAATGTGGATATATCAAAAATTCTTATAGGTATCCCGGTCTCAATCAGGGGTTCTACCGTCCGGGGATGGAGGATTTTTGCGCCAAAGTACGCCAGTTCTGCTGCTTCGGTATAAGTAAGCCGTTCCAGATTCCGGGGTGACTGGATTATCTTGGGATCGCCACTCATAAAACCATTGACATCTTTCCAGATATCCAGGAAATCTGCCTGAACACAATGGGCAATGGCGGCAGCAGAATAATCACTGCCTCCCCGTCCCAACAGGGTCACTTTTCCCTCCGGAGAGATCCCGTAAAAACCAGGGATCACTGTGATTGTATCAAACCTTATCTCTTCAGATACACGGGAAGCCGCATAATCTATACCGGCATTCCCTGAATTCCCCACGGTGATAAGTCCCAGTTCTTCAGGTTTTTTTTCTACAGCTTCAAATCCCTTCTCTTTGAGGATTTCCGTCAACATCAGAGAACTGAACCGTTCCCCGTAACTGAGTATCAATTCCTCTGTCTGGCGGGGAACATCTCCAATATAGTGAATGCCCAACAGGAAACGCTCCAATTCCAGGACCAAGGTGGTGATTTTCTGTAAAATGCGCTCCCGGGATGGAGCATGGTGAATATTTTTCAGCAGGGTATCCTGTTTCAAACGACGGATAAATTCCACACCGGCTTTCACAGAGTCCTGATCATAGCGAACTTTCCAGATCAATTCCTGAAGGTAATTGGTCATACCATAAAAGGCACTAACAACAATGACAATCGGTTGTTGATAAGATTCCACAATCTTTAAAATCCGGCCAAAGTCTTCATCTGTGCGTAAATTGGAACCGCCGAATTTTACCACAATTTTCTTCATAAAACTCCCTGTACATCAGGGTTGAATTTACTGGCGCCCTGATTAAAATCAAACCATGAGGTGCAAGAAAAGAAAAAGATCTTTATTTGATTATTTTTCGTATGAACGGGTACAGATTATCTGCGTGCCGTTTCATTCCAAGATCTGTCAAATGGACACCATCCACTGTTCCCTCATCGTCATCAAACCGGATTCTTTCGGAGGATATAAAGGTCACATTTCGGATGCCGGTCTTTTTGCATATTTCCCAAACTTTCTCATAAGCCTTATCTTTTATGGCCAGGGCATCTCCTATTTCCCGGTTATCGTCTTCGTGCCCGTAAGAAATATTGGGAATCACCAGGAGAGGCACATTGGACTGCATACGGAAACGACGGATAAAATCCGATAATTTCTGTTCCACATCTTCAGCCGCTACATTGGGCAAAGCATCGATAATTAAAAGAGAAGCGGGCAGTGTCGCCAGATAATCTGCCATTTCAGGATCCAGCCTGCCGTTCCCGGAAAAACCGAAATTCAACACTTCATGGTGAAGGCGTCGGGAAAGAATGGCCGGATAAGCCATACCCGGCCGGCTGGCACACCCTCCCTGGGTAATGGATGTTCCATAGATTATAACAGGTTTTGACGGTTCATCAAAAAGAGAGGTTTTCACCAGGATATATTCTGCAGGGACACCCACAAGCAGTGAATCGATGCCGTCATAGAGGGGTAAAAAAAGGGCATAGTGTCTTAACCCACCGGTCCAGTTTTCCAGCAGTGTCGCATCATGATGCAGTGTATCCCTTTCCCACCATTTTGCTGTTCCCACATAGTTCCAGTCTTCCCGGATAGGATCTACAGCATACAAATCCAGTCCCTGTACACCGGCCAGGGGCATGTGAGGCAGTTGTGTTCCATAAAGGACCGACCACCGGGCACGAATTTCCGGGGAGGCTGTTTGAAAGGCGATGATCAAACCACTGGAATAGTTACCAAGACGAGCCAGTTCCGGCCGGATGGCCCGTCCCAAAGAATCGGGAATTCGGGCAAACCCGGTTATGGTTACATCATCTGCTTGTCCATAGCGGGTTAATGATTCACCGTTTATCCAGACCCATGATGAATCACCGGCAAAAAGCAGGGTTGCCAGCAGGAGGGTTAGGAGAATTTTTTCTGGTCTGAAACCCAAAGCTGATTTTCTCTTCCTATCTCGTATTCTCATCCCCTCGTACCCTCATACCTTTCATAAAATCTACACAATTCTATCTGACGGAACAAAGTACCAATGCCAGGGTTCGTAGATAAAGCCTTCGGGATTATTTACAGGATAGGACATGATAAAACCAAACTTCTGGGCATGAATAGTCAACCATTGAAAGGCAGGTGTTTGAGCAAAATCTTTTTCAGGCACGATAAAACCGGGAGTACAAATATCCAGAGCCCGACCGGTGTGGTGCTGGCTATATCCCGGAGGGGCATTGGCTGTCATAATGTCATCCAGGCTGCGTCCTGATTCCAGTTTCATGCGAATGATTTCTGCCTGCGTGCGAATACTTCTGAATCCGGACAAGGGAAGGAGTTCTATATTCTCTTTCAGGGCAGCCTCTTTCATTTTTTCCCATGCTTTTGCTGTATCAGGTTCCAAATAGATCGTTTTTCCGTAAGGATTTAACCCGATTTTTACCAAAACTTTCGCTTCTTCACAAAAGTGTAATCTCCTTTTTTCTCCATAGTTTTCCGGGAGTCCAAGATCTTGGAGTATATGAGACAATAGATCTGAATCCATGATTATATCCGATCAATCCGGTTTTTCCGCCGGCTGAGGCTCAGTCCGCCGAATCCCCCTAAAATTCCCAGATAAAAACCAAAGTCATACCACCATCCTGTATTCACAGGTTCATACAGTTGAATTTTTGGGACAAACCATTGAATTATGAGTGACAAAGGGGCCAGCCAGCCATGCCAGATCCCCCAGAAAAAACCAGCCGGTTTGTCGGGTGTATAGGATCCGTTTCCCGGAATGCAGGAGGTAAAGGCAACCAGAATCACCAACAATAAAGATATCCAAAATATTTTCTTCATATTTTTTTTCTCCAATTTTAGGAAATATAGAACAACTCTGGGATTCATTCCACTAAAGTTAGAGCAAAGTTACTTGGATCATCACTCAGAAATGATATCTTCTTAACCTGAAATCAATCCCACAGCCGAAACATTTTTTTCCCGATATCGGTATTGTCCTGCATACCCCCGAAAAGTTGAGCCGAAGGTCCAAAACTAAACACCGGAACCATGACCCCGGAATGTCCCTTGGTGGCAAAATGATACCCCACGAGTTCATGCTTTTCAAAATCACCGCTTAATAAAGCCATCCCTCCTGTTTCGTGATCCGCTGTCACAATCACCAGCGTATTTTTATCCTCCTCGGCAAAATCCAGAACTGCTCCGACGGCATCATCAAAAGCCAGCATTTCATCCCGGATATATTCCATATCATTTTCGTGTCCGCCCCAATCTATTTGGGAGCCTTCCACCATCAGAAAAAAACCCTTATTGTTGTTGGACAGGATATCCAGAGCCTTGCGGGTCATCATTTCCAAGGTGATTTCAAAACCTTCA
>JASGMP010000090.1 GCA_030156395.1 Fidelibacterota bacterium | reverse complement strand
GAATGCTGAGCGCAGCGAAGCAATTGAACGGCACGAAGTGCCGCTTGAATCCTATAACACTGCGTGCAGCGAAGTGCCAATCCCCCAATCAAACCAATCTAATCAATCATCCAATCAAATCAATCGACTGTCCACTGCCGACTATCTAACAATCCCCTCTGCATCTCCGCGCATTCTGCGGGAGGATAAAATTCTCATCATTTTCAGCGGGAAACTCGCGGAGAGGCAGGGATTTGAACCCTGGTTGCAGGTAACCCCGCAAAACGGATTAGCAATCCGTCGCCTTAAGCCACTCGGCCACCTCTCCTTGGACTGCCGTTCAAACAGCCGAAAAATATAGGACTTTTCACCGATGATGCAAAACAGTTTGATGAATTTTTCAGGCGAGTTTTTCCAGGATGAGCTGCCTGATATCCTCAAAAATACGGCACAGCTCCGGGTCTCCGTCCAGAGTCACCGGCTGTCCCTTTATCTGAGATTTCGTAAAGGATGGATGGTATGGGATGTCTCCCAATACTGTCACCTTTTCCCGCCTGGCAATATCTTGGATGCGCGCTCTCTGCTCCGGAGAGATGTTTGCCTTGTTAATGAGTATCATGGCAGGAATGGAAAAGTGCTTTGTCAGCTCAAGAATCCGTTCCAAATCATGTATGGCCGAAACACCCGGCTCAGTCACAATCAATACCCCCGATGCACCGGTCAGCGAAGCAATCACCGGACAGCCGGTCCCCGGTGCCCCATCTGTGAGGATCCACTCTTTTCCCTTAGCCCCGGCTGTTTCCCGGGCTTTCTGCCGGACAGCCGTCACCAGCTTTCCGGAATTTTCCTCGCCGGGATATAATTCTGCATGAATGAGGTCCCCCCAGGCTGTATCGGAGACATACAATTCTCCATTGACGACGGGTTCAAAACGGATGGCATCCACGGGACACGCATGAAAGCACAACCCGCATCCTTCGCAGGCCAGGGGATCCACCTGATAAATCCCGTTATCCTCCTGAGAAATAGCATGAAAACGGCATAAAGATTCACACAGGCTGCAGCCCGTGCAGTCATCCTCCACAATGTCCGCCTTTTTCCCACCGCTGAAAGGCAATTTTTCACGGATTTCCGGATTCAGGAGAATGGGCAAATTGGAAGCATCCACATCACAATCGGCAAAAACGGCATTCGGCCAAATAACAGCCAAAGCGCCTGTGACACTGGTTTTTCCCGTTCCTCCCTTTCCACTGATGACCACAAGTTCTTTCATAAGCCCTTCCCGCACAAATCTTTCGCCAGGCAGGCCATATCCTCCCGAAATTGGGGAAAGTGTTCAATCAACAAGCCACCGCCGGCTATCACACGGGCATAATCCTCCCGGAAGGGGATTTTTAACACAACCGGTATGCCTTCTTCTGTGCACCAGCTTTCCACCCCATCATCCCCCTGACCATGCCGGTTGATCACCACCTGAAAAGGGCGGCGCATCAAACGGAGCATCGCCGCAACCCCCTTTAAATCATGCAATCCAAAAGGGGTGGATTCCGTCACCACCAAAACACGATCCGCATGTTTTACTGTTTCCACAACGGGACATGAAGTCCCCGGCGGAGCATCTATGATGGTGCACGGACCTGCATAACTCAATACATCATCAATCACCGGAGTCACACGGCTCTCACCCCGGTATAAATCACCTTCGATCACCTGAAGACGGGGATACGCTTTACAGTGATATTCCCGGATCCGGCCTGTTTCCCGGGGTTTTTCAAGAATAGCCTTTTCCGGACATACATACATGCACGCTCCGCAACTGTGACACAAATCCGGACTTAAAAGGACTCCTTTCCGGGTCATCATCAGGGCGTTATATTCACATATCTCCACACATTCGCGGCAACGGGTGCATGTTTCATGGAGGATTTCGGGAACCATCACAGAAACTGCTACATTTCGAAAAATATCCGCCTGGAAAAACAAAATCGCATTGGGCTCCTCGGCATCGGCATCCAACAGACGGATATCCCGCTCCTGGGATATATACGCGGCCAGATTTACGGCAACGGTGGTTTTACCCGTCCCCCCTTTTCCACTGACAATGGCAAGATTCATTGATCAGCCACAAGTTCTTCCACAATTTGGCGAATCTTGCCGCTTTTACCGGTAATCACCTTGACCCCGGCACTTTCCAGGGCAGACAAAGCCTTGGGACCCACCTGAGGTGCCACAACCATATCGACATCGGCATCTACCACATACTGTGCCACCACACGGCCAACTCCGTGACTCCCCTCTTTTTCCCCGTTCCGCAAAGCATAAGACTCCATGGTCTCCGTATCAACAACCACAAACCAGTCCGCACGTGCAAAACGGGTATCCACATCCGAATCAAGGCTTTCTCCCATCGATGGAAACAAGATTTTCATTATTTTACCTCCTGAATACAAGGTGATATATTATGAACTTATGTTCGTTATGGAAAGTAAAAAAGTCCTGTTTCTCTTTGCCGGGTCCTGTGTAAATTATCCCGTCAAAATTAAACAGGTGATGAGCCATGAAAAAAGAAGAGATCCTGGCAATTCTGGAAAATCAGCCCCTTTTTCAATCATTTCAAAAAAAGGATCTGGAGACGGTAATTCGGCTTTCCAGGGTCAAAACGTATCCAAAGGATGAATTTCTGTTTCATGAAAGCATGCCCCGGGAGGCTTTGTACATCATTCTCAGCGGTCGTCTGACCATCCTCCAGGGGATTGGGGATGAAATGATGCCAAAGGCCATGTATCAGGCAGGATCGGTGATTTCCGAACGGATACTTCGGCAGGATCACTCTCCCCATAAGGCCTCCGGACAAGCAGCAACGGTGCTGAAAACGCTGGAACTGGATCTTCAGGGGCTGGATAAATTACGACACAGGCACCGGGAGATCTACGATAAGCTCCAGGCCAATGCCTACAAAACCTTTGCTCACAGCATGATTTATGTACAATCCCCGGAAGGAACGGACACAGTTCACCACACCCGAAAAGAACATGATTTGCTCGGTGAGCGGGATGTTCCGGACGAGGCTTTGTATGGTATTCAGACCCTGAGGGCTCTGGAAAACTTCCCCATCTCCCGCATCGGCATCAGTAAGGTCCCTACTTTGGTAAAATCCCTGGCGATGGTCAAAAAAGCGGCAGCCCTGGCCAATTACGAGCTGGGCAAACTGGATGAAACAGTCGCGATGGCTATCATTCAGGCCTGCGATGAAATCATCGACGGGAGTCATCATGAGGCATTTGTCGTAGATGTTTACCAGGGTGGCGCCGGGACCAGCACCAATATGAATGCCAACGAAGTGATTGCCAACCGGGCGCTGGAAATCATGGGACACAAACGGGGTGAATACGACTACTGTCACCCCAATAACCATGTGAACCTGAGCCAGAGTACCAACGATGTATATCCCACCGCCTTGCGTATAGCCCTGCGGTTCAGTCTGCAGCTCCTTACCGGCGCCATGAAACAACTCTCCAAAGCCTTTGATGCCAAAAGCAAAGAATTTAAGGATATTCTCAAAATGGGACGGACCCAGCTTCAGGATGCAGTCCCCATGACGTTGGGACAGGAATTTTCCACTTTTTCCATCATGATGAATGAAGATATTGATCGGGTAAAAGAGCTGGACAAGCTGCTGGAAGAAATCAACATGGGAGCCACGGCCATCGGGACGGGACTCAATGCTGACCCGAAATATGCGGAAGCGGTGCGGAAACACCTGGAAACCATCACCGGGAAAAAAATGACAACGGCTGAAAATTTGGTAGAAGCCACACAGGATACAGGTGCCTATGTCCAGGTGAGTGGTGTATTGAAACGGGTGGCGACCAAACTGAACAAAATTTGCAATGATTTGCGGCTTTTATCTTCAGGTCCCCGGGCCGGACTCCATGAAATCAACCTCCCTTCTGTCCAGCCGGGAAGTTCCATCATGCCCGGAAAGGTGAATCCCGTTATTCCCGAAGTTGTGAACCAGGTGGCTTTTGAAGTCATCGGCAATGATGTAACCATCACTATGGCGGCCGGAGCAGGACAGTTGCAGCTGAACGTCATGGAACCGGTAATCGCCTGGTCTCTGTTCAAGAGTATCAGCCATCTCCGGCAAGCTTGCATTGTGCTGGCAGAACGGACGGTCCGGAACATCACGGCCAATCCTGAGGTCACCCGGGGATACGTGGAGCGGAGTATTGGAATTGTCACCGCCCTCCTGCCCAGACTGGGATATGAAATGTGTTCCAGCCTTGCCCGGGAAGCCCTTGAAAAGGATAAAAGCATCCGGGAGATTGTTTTGGATAAACACCTGATGAGCGAAACAGAACTGGACAATCTTTTAAAACCGGAGACCATGATTCGATGACAGATCCATCCCCTTCAGATTTTGAATTACTAACTTTTCCCCACCGTCAAATTGCCAAAAGAGTCTTTAAAACTGGAGAAATTACATCCACCAATGATGTGATGCTGAAGGATCCGGAAAAGATCTTCCATTCCGGGGATGTGTTATGGAGCCTGAGGCAAAGTAAAGGACGTGGGCGTTTCGACCGGGTCTGGAATTCTCCACCGGGTGGACTTTATTTTTCCATTTTATTTGAGGATATTCCCAGGTTGGGTGCTTTTTACCCTTACGTGCTCTTATGTGCCCTGGCGATCCGGAATGTCCTGACGGATCGGACCCGGGAGGATTTTTTCACGATCAAATGGCCGAATGACGTGTATGCGAATCATCACAAAATCGCCGGCATCCTGATCCAAAGCCAGACGGCCCATCAGGGCTCACGTGCTGTCATCGGCATAGGCATCAATCTCAACAATCCCATACAGCACCTTGCCAATCTCCGGTCACCGGCAATTTCACTTTATGAACTGACGGGACACCCGACGAATCCGGAATCATTTTTGGAGGATCTTTTGGACCGGGCGGATGCGTACTACCGGGATTTTATCCACCATCGCTTCAGCCAATACCTGCCTGAACTCAACCGCGTACTTTACAGCAAAGATAAACCCTTGATCTTAACGGAAGGAAAGCATCAGCGGATTGTGATTCCCCGGGAATTCACAAAGGATGGGTATTTAAAATGTGAAGAGGATGGGGAAACGGTGATCCTGATGGTTTAGATTCAAGCATCTCCTCGCTGCTGAGCAGCTTTTTTAAGAAGTTGGAACTTAGAAGCTGGAAGTTAGCATCTGTGTGCCAGGGTTAATAGTTCATGTAGGGACAGGCTGTGGCCTGTCTGAAATTGGCGTCGCTACGCTCCTGGGGTTTCAGTCGACAGTCGTTAGTCGGCAGTCGACAGTGGACAGTCGGCAGTCAACAGTCTGTATTAAGGAAGGCTGGCACTTCGTGCTTTTGGGGAAGCTGGAAATTGGCGTCGTTTCGTTGTGTGCACATCGATTCAATCATCCAATCATCCAATCGAATCAATCTCCCCAATCCTCTCGCCACTGCCGACTGATGACTGCCGACTGACCACTGTCCACTACATAAAATTCAAGCACCTCACTGCGTTCGGTGTTCAAACGCTGCTGCCTGGAATCCTTGAACGCCGAAGGCGATTGAATGCTGAGCGCAGCGAAGCCATTGAACGGCACGAAGTGCCGCTTGAATTTTTAAATGCCAAAAGCGATTGAAGACTGAGCATAGTTAAGTGCGGCTATCAAGTAACTTTTAGTCATTGAAACCCTCTTACCATAAAAAAGGAGGTATGCAGATGAAACGTTTTGAAGGAAAAACAGCTGTCATTACCGGGGGTGCCGGTGGAATCGGTTCTATTACCGGTGAATTGATGGCCCAAGAGGGAGCAAAGGTTCTTCTTGTCGATTTACATGAAGATGATTTGAAAAAGGCTGTTGAAAAAATAAACAACCCAAACGTACACTATTTTGCAGCGGATGTAACAGATGAAAAGCAGGTCCAGGCTTACGCAGAAAAAGCAGAAGAGATCTTCGGTCATGTGGATGTATTTTTCAACAATGCAGGAATCGAAGGGAAAGTCCTGCCCTTGGAGGATTATCCATCGGATCTGTACCGGAAAGTCATCGATGTGAATGTCCATGGGGTCTATTATGGACTCAAATACATCTTTCCCCTGATGAAAAAAACAGGAAAAGGTGGTTCCGTGATCATCACATCGTCTGTTGCCGGTTTAAAAGGAACTCCCAATATATTGCCTTACGTGACCAGTAAACATGCCATTATCGGGATGATGCGCTCGGCCGCTCTGGAAGGAGCTCCTTATAAAATCCGTGTAAATACGATTAATCCGTCTCCCATTGACAACCGGATGATGCGGTCGTTGGAAGAAGGATTTGCACCGGGCCAGAGTGAAGAAGCAAAGAAAAATTTTGAAAAATCTATTCCTCTGGGACGATACGGGACAAATGAGGACGTTGCAAAACTGGTCTTGTTTCTTGCCAGTGATGACAGTGAATTCATCACAGGTACCGTCAATCCGGTAGATGGTGGAATGACAGCCTGAGAGGGCAGTTCTTGATGAATGCTGGATGCTGAATGCTGAATTCAGCATTCAGCATCCATCTTGTGAATATTTGAATCAGATGTTGTAAAAAAGAGATGTTTTTAATAATAATATAATTTTCCATATTTTCTCAAATATTAAGCACAAATCATCGTGTATCTATATGCCATCCAACTGGTAATTCAACGAATCATATATACATTTAACAATATTATCTTGCATTGTGTCGCTTTTCGCTGTATCTTACCCCCGGGGTGGGGGGCGTCACCTAAGCGAAATCATATATCCCATCTTTCTTATTTTGGGGTTCAGGGGCTCAGGGGTTCAGGGGCTCATGAGTTCAAGGGTTCATGGGTTCAAGGGTTCAAGGGTTCATGGGTTCAAGGGTTCATGGGTTCAAGGGTTCAAGGGTTCAGGGGTTCAAGGGCTCATGGGCTCAGGGGTTCAAGAGTTCATGTGTTCAAGAGCCGCTACGCGATTTTCAAACGCTGCTACGCAGCGTTCAAGGATCTCACTTCGTTCGATCTTCAAACCCAGCTATGGGGTAGTGAGTTCTTTTTTGAACACTGCAAAGCAGTTGAACGGCACGAAGTGCCGCTTGAATCCTATAACACTACGTGCAGCGAAGTGCCAATCCCCCCACTCAACCCACTCTAATCAATCATCCAATCAAATCAATCCACTCCAGACTGTCCACTGTCCACTGCCGACTGAAAAAGTGACGCGTAACGCG
>JASGMP010000010.1 GCA_030156395.1 Fidelibacterota bacterium | reverse complement strand
CTACCACCTACCAAACTACCACCTACCAAACTACCACCTACCAACCCACCACCTACCAACCCACTTCGTCACATTAATATAATAATCCCAAAAGAATTTATCTCTGTCCAAAGGCTCTCCTTCATTATAAAAAAGAGACCTGAAATGTTGAATACCCCAAAAATGGGCGGTTCTTAACATGATTCTGGTGTCTGAAAAATCGCCGGTATAATAAAGAACAGGTGATGGTGTGCGGCGGAAAAGCGTAGCGGGAAATGCATTTGGCACATTGTGCAAGGATAAAAGGGAATCGCCGGACTCGGTAATATCCAGATAAAATTCGGAAATCAACTCGTATTCAGGTCCGGCCTCCATAATTTCAAACCAAAAGGGGTAACGGATTTCATCGGGCACCCGGAGTTTTTTTGCCATGCTATGTCTGTACTGTCCATTGGCCAATAAGTGTGCAAATGTTTTTCAGCCTGCAAAATAAGAAGGGTCCCGTTTTCATGTACCAGGATTGTCCCGGGTCCTTTCAACTCCCAAATAGTATCATATTGTTCCTGGTATATTTCAAAAATCCACCGGGGAATATCCGTATTGAGAATGTCAAGATCATCAAAATACCGGCCGGTCCATCCCGTGGATTTCAAATGGAAATTCTTTTCTATCTGCCGGCGGACATCATGAGGGGTGGGTGAACCTAAAAAATTGAATTCAGCCATGACGGGTTTCCCCAAAGATTGGATCATTTCAAGAAAGCGGGCATCCTGAAGGCTGATTCCCCCATATATTTTGGAAATTTCATCCTCTGCCCGTTCCCACCAATCCTGCTGGTACACACCGTAGCCATCAAGATAAACAGCCATATCCACAGAATCTGCCAACAATTCAAGATCCCGCGGGTCCAGGTGATCCAGATCATCTACAAAATATGATAACCCAGATTCAACAGGAAAAAATCCACAACAATCATTCGGCATAGAGTATTCCAAAAAAAGGTTGAAACATATTTTGACATATTCCTTATAAAGGTATATGAAAAAACAGTTTGCAATGTGTAGATATTCATATTTTTTTTTTTGTTGATATTTAAGATAATAAACAATAATTTAAAATTGTACGAATTAAAGCAATTATATTTTGCAAAACCGATAACATAAAAGGAAAGGAAAAAATATGGCACGAAAAGCAGAATTAGTCCCTCCGGGAGACAGTATTGAACGGGCGGCTCTTGTCCTAAAAACTCTGGGACACCCCATAATGTTGAAAATCCTTCTGACACTTCAGAAGGGAGAACACTCCGTGGCTGAAATTCAGAAGAAGATTGACGAGGAACAGACAATCACTTCCATTTACCTGCGGAAAATGCTCAAACGTCAGATTGTTCAATACCGTAAAGAAGGCCGCTGGCACTATTATTCTTTGACAGACGATCCGACAGTTCAGAACCTGAAATATGTAACAAACGCCGTTCTGAAATCAAAGAAATAACAGTTTTTGCCTGTACTCATAAAAGCTGTCCTCTGTTATTGAAAAAAATGAAGAGTGACAGCTTTTTTTATGCGCATTCATTTGATATTGACTCATAATAAATCTATTTTTACTCGTTAAAAAAAGAAGGATTTGACAGATGGAGAAAAAAGAAAGTATATGGTCCATTCTTCGTGAAAGGTTATTTAAAGCCGGGTTGCTGGAAGACGCATGGAATCTTGTGATCGATATGATTCAAACGGACAAGAACATGTTCAAAGATGCCCATCACCTGCTCCGGATTGAATATCGGAATGAGCAATTCAATAATCTTCTGGATGTGGATAAAAAAATCAATGCCATGCAACAAAAGATCCGTGAGGATGTGTTAACCCATTTGATTATTTCAGACATATCCAAATATGAAATATCCCAAGCCCTGGGAATTGTCACGGTCATCAACGGCCTTGAACGGATTGGTGACAACTGCAAGAATATTGCAGATCTAGCCATGGCTGCCAGCGGGACGGTGCATTACGGAGATTTGGAAGAAACCGTCACAATACTGGAGAACATTGTATTCCGTCATTTTGATGAATTGTTGGAAGCCGTTAAAAATGATGACCTGGAAATCAGCAAACGGATCATGAATGAATACAAGGAAGATGTCTCATACCGGATCAATGAAACAGTGATCAACATTTTAAAAGGCAATTATGCCAAATTACCACCACAGAACATGGTATCTGCGGCACTGTACCTCCGGTACCTGAAACGCATTGATGCCAACCAGCGAAATGTTGCGAGCCTAATGGTAAACCCTTTCAAGAAAATCGGATACAATTATAAGGACAAGGATAAGTCGGTATGAGTAAGGGAGTCACCCCCCGTTCAAAGGATTACGCGAAATGGTATACAGATGTCGTTCAAAAAGCAGAGTTGGCTGATTATTCTCCCGTCAAAGGGTGCATGGTGATCCGTCCTTATGGCTACGCTTTATGGGAACAGATTCGGGATTTTTTAGACCGGCGTTTTAAGGAAACGGGACATGTAAATGCCTATTTTCCCATGTTGATTCCTGAGAGTTTTTTAAGAAAAGAGGCGGAGCATGTAGAAGGTTTCGCACCTGAACTGGCCGTCGTGACCCATGGCGGAGGAAAAGAGTTGGAAGAGCCTCTGGTGATCCGCCCCACATCTGAAACCATCATCTGGTCCATGTATAAAAAATGGATTAATAGTTACCGGGATTTACCTTTACTTATTAATCAGTGGGCAAATGTTGTCCGCTGGGAAATGCGCACCCGCCTTTTCCTGAGAACCACCGAATTCCTCTGGCAGGAAGGACATACTGCCCATGCCACCGGTGAAGAAGCGGAAGAAGAAGCTCACCGCATGATCGATGTTTACCGCCAGTTGTGTGAAGAAATGCTTGCCCTGCCGGTTCATGTGGGACGGAAAACGGAAAACGAAAAATTTGCCGGCGCTGTGAACACTTACACGATCGAAGCCATGATGGGTGATATGCGCGCGCTGCAGGCCGGGACAAGTCATTATTTGGGACAAAATTTCGCCAAAGCTTTTGATGTAAAATTTCAAACAGAAGATAACGTGATGGAATATGTGTATGCATCTAGCTGGGGTGTGAGCACACGCTTGGTGGGTGCCGTGATTATGGCCCATGGAGATGATCAGGGACTGATACTTCCTCCTCGCATCGCACCATACCAAATTATTATCGTCCCGATTTATAAAAATCCCAAAGACAAGGAAAAGGTTATGGGATTGGTTAGCACCTTGGAAAAGGCTTTTAAAGAACATGGTATCCGGTACCATACCGACGGCCGGGAGACCGTTTCACCTGGGTTCAAATTCAATGACTGGGAGATGAAAGGGGTCCCTCTTAGGGTAGAGATTGGCCCGAAAGATGCTGATAAAAACGGGCTGATGCGTATCCGCCGTGATACAGGTGAAAAAATCTTCCTTGCCATCGATGACTTTATGAATTCCTGCAAAGAGACCTTGGAGGATATTCAGCAATCCATTTATAACAGTCGCCTGGCTTTCCGTGAAGCAAACACAACAGATGTTGCAACCTATAACGAGTTGAAAGAGGTGGTAGAAAAAGGAGGCTTTGCACGGACCTTCTGGGCTGGAAACAGTGAAATGGAAAACCGCATACAGGAGGAAACCAAAGCCACCATCCGTTGCATCCTCTTTGAAAAAACCAAAGAGTCCGGGCCCTGCGTCATGACCGGAAAACCGAGTACAGAACAAGTCATTTTTGCGAAATCATACTAAATCAATCCCCAAAATAAAACATATAAAGCCCCGATTTTTTATCGGGGTTTTTTTTATCCTGCAAAACGGCTAACTTTCAACATGAAGCTCGTGAAAGACAGAGGCATTGTCCTCAAAACCGAAAAAAGCGGAGAAACCAGTCTAAAAGTCCGCCTGTTTACAAAGGATTCAGGACGCATGATCTGTATTGCCAAAGGTGCCCGGAAACCTGGCAGTGCTTTTTTTGGTTTACTCACCCCCTTTTCTGTAGTGGAGTTTGAAACAGCCTCCAGCCGGTATCTGCCCTTTCTACGATCGGTATCCCGTATCGAATATTTTCAAGATTTGACCATGAACCCGGAAAAAATCGTCTATGCTTCTATGATCCTCGAAATTGTGGATAAAACCGCTGAGCCTCATGAGGATATTGAGACCCTGCGCTTGTTGTATATCAGTTTAAGGGCTATGAACCATCCGGAGTTTTCCGCTGAAAAACTCCATTGGTGGTTCATTATCCATTTTTTAAAAATCCATGGTGTTTGGCCGGATCCGGAAATCTGTGCCGGATGCCAGAGAAAACTAACACATGCCGTACTTATCCCGGATAGTGGCGGACTCTTTTGTGAAACCTGTGCCGGAAATTCCGGAACTCACGGCTTATTGTTGGACACAAAACTTCGTGAGGTACTGGTTTTTCTGGCAGCTAATCCTCCGGAAAAAAGCAATGTCATTCGTATCAACCGACATGGAGCCGTTACTCTGACGCGCTGGTTGTGGAAACTGTTGGAGGTACACTACGAAAGGACAGGATTTTTAAATACAAAGAAAGCGGTTGAACATCTTTTGTGACCTTTTTACCCACGATTTACACTAACTGAAAAGGAATGTATGCAACGAAGCTGGAAAAAAGAAGAACTCACCTATCGCTTCCCTGGCAAACAAGCTGCCTTGCTGATTCTTCATGGTTTTACCGGAAATCCCATTATACTGAAACGGATTGCCCGGCAGATTCATCAGGAGGACATCGCCATTGAAGCTCCCCTGCTGCCGGGACACGGTGGGACAATTGAAGAGATTAATTCCGTCACTATGGAGGAATGGATTCACACTGCTGATAAAACATTTTTACAGCTTAAAAAACACCATTTCCATGTATTTGTTTTGGGATATTCTCTGGGATCCCTTCTGGCCCTTGAACTGGCATCCAGACGAACCCTTTCGGGTCTGATTCTTCTTTCCACCGCTTTAAAATTCACCCATTCGCAACATTTACGGCAGATGATTGCAGAAGACACCCGTTCACTCATTCCACTGGATGAAATATTCGACAAAGAAGATCCCGAACGTTTTCAGGGTTATGAAATGTGGCCGGCTTTGGGGTTCCGGGAAGTCCTGCGGCTGAGCCACCAAGTCCGGCGGCAGCTTCAAAACATTCATGCTCCAGTCTTGGCATGTCATGGTCAAAAAGATACCCTGACACCTCCGGAAAATCTGGAGTATCTCAAAAATAATATTGGCAGCTACTATGTGGAAACACATCTATTGGAAAAAAGTCATCACCGGATAGCAGCCGGTCCTGATCAGGATTATATTATTCGAAAAAGTCTTCATTTCATTCATCAAAACCTAAACCAGGAAAAACAGGAAACATAATGTACAGACGCGTGCAATTTGGCCCCGGTCGCCGCATGACAGACGGGATAAAAAAAATCATTATCATCAGTGTTGCTATTTTTTTCTTTCAAGCAATCAGTTCACCTTTTTTGCGTCAGTTTATCATATTCAATTTCGGAATTGTTCCAGCTGATTTCTGGAGCCGGCTCCACCTTTGGCAACCAATCACCTACATATTTCTCCATGGAAGCCTGGCACATTTGGCTTTGAACATGCTTGCACTATGGATGTTTGGGACCGAGCTGGAGATGATATGGGGGCGGAAGCAATTTTTAAAATATTACTTCATCACAGGGGCCGGTGCCGGTATGGTTACCATCCTGTTTCAGATACATTCAACGATCCCGGTTATCGGTGCATCCGGCGCAATTTATGGTATATTGCTGGCATACGGCCTCCGCTTCCCGGATAGAGAAGCTTTTGTATTTCCTTTCCCAGTCCCCATCCGGATGAAATATTTTGTGATGATATTTGGTTTGATTGAATTTTTTTCAACTATCTCCATTGGAATGCAGGATGGCATTGCCCATTTCACCCATCTTTCTGGTATGTTGATAGGATATATATACCTGAGGAGGATGGATACATACAGACAGTACAGATCCTACAGGAAAGATTTGAAAAACCTGAATATCGATCAAGCACTGAATAAAATCCGGCAGAAAATCAATCAGTACAAATATGACAAAACAGGTAAAAAAGGTCCGGACATCCAGTCTGATGACCGTAAAGAACTGGACCGGATACTCGATAAAATAAGTAAAACAGGATATGAAGGATTAACAGCTGAAGAAAAGCAGACACTGCTTGAAGCCAGCAGCCGTTTAAGTAAAAAAGACCACCGAAAAGATTGATCACCGATTATTGGGTATCACAGATTTAAAAAAATAGGGAAAATCATATCCCAATTCTTCCAACCTTAAGCGATTTGCAGTAAGGAAACGTTGTATACTTTCAATCGATGTTGTGTTGGTAATTCCATAGCTGATAGTACTCCGCTCTTCTACAAAGAGATCTCCGGTATAGGGTAAATTCATTTCCATTTCATTCCGGGTATAATGTTTTTCAGGGGTTATTAGCAAATCATAATCTGCTGAGACAGATTTAGCAATGCCCACCAGCTCAAAATTTGGAACGCCGTCTTTCACCGCCAGTATAAGTCCGCCACTGAACCCTTTATTGAAGAGGGCATCTACCAGGAAAGAATGATCTTCTTTATTCCGGTTTGGACTGCTGACAATGCCTCGGGTAATCATTTTATTCCCTTTGGGATAACCCAGCAGATACACGAAGGATCCCCATTCAAGCTTTTTTGCCTCACCCAGGGGATAAGAAAATACCGGCAAATAAGCATTCGACTCTTTTTCTCTCCCGATGAGCGCTAGATCATGGATTTTATGACTGATAATCACCTCCAAATCCGAACCGTCGGGAATACCGTTTACATAATTTGTCTGTCGTCGCAAAAAGGATACCGTTCTGATTCGATCTGTATTTTCATAATATGTTATCATCGTATCCGGAAAAGTCACAATGTGTTCACAGGTCAGCAAGGCCAGACGGTTCCCGTAATTATAGATAATGGTTGCTGTTCCAGCCGAAGTTTCATTAAAATAAAATACATGGTTCGCTTTGGATAAGGCAGCTTCGCTGATCTCTCTCACGCCGGAGACTTCAGAAAAATTATAACCGATATAGTAGGCAATGGAATTAATCATTTTGACAGATTCAAGGATATCCGCCAATTCACCGGATCCGTTTTTATTGGGAAATTCACTGTCATACCTGCCATCGGGCATCACAAAGAGCTCATCATCGTAGACAGCCCGTGTACAGGCAAAGGCTGTCAGCAGGACAGACAGAAAAGCAACGGACAACATCAGGATGGGAAATCGTTGCATGAAAACTCCTGGTTTGTATATAAAAATAAGGTCTTCAGCAGGCTTTTGAAACGGAAATGATAGATGAATTGATATTGACATAAAAGGACTTATTGTGTAAAATACTTAGCTTTTTGAACATGGTGGATGTAGCTCAGTTGGCAGAGCGCTTGGTTGTGGCCCAAGTGGTCGTGGGTTCAAGTCCCATCATTCACCCTCAAGGGAATTCTAAATTCAGAATGATGAATGATGAATGATGAATGATGAATTTGAGTTTTGAATTCCGAATAACAGGTTTGAGTTCTGAATAATGAGTTATACGGGGCGTAGCGCAGCCCGGTTAGCGCGCCTGCTTTGGGAGCAGGAGGCCGGGAGTTCAAATCTCCCCGCCCCGACGGATGCCCCGATAGCTCAACTGGATAGAGCAACGGTCTTCTAAACCGTAGGTTACAGGTTCGAGTCCTGTTCGGGGTACTAAGATAACCAACTGATAATCAATCACTTACAAGACACACAACCCTTTAAAGAGCCAGTAATTCAAGCATGAAAAAGGCCTGTTTTTGCTCAATTTTACCCCCTTTCCATTAAGATTTTCGGTAACATATCGGTAACTTTTTCGGTGTCCATTGATGCTTGTAATTGATTAGTATACAGGCACTTAGAGGAGTTACAATATTTTAGCCTTTCTAAAAGTTATCCGTCATACAATGATATTTATGATTGTATGGCGATAATTAGCACCTGATTTTTAAAGTGCAAAATTCATCTATAATTTGGGTAGAGTCATTTTCTTTCTGTAAAAAGGCTCAAAGTTTTCAAATTCAGGTAACAAATAAATGAAAGGAAAAACAATGAACCTGGAAAAAAGTACGATGATTGAAGATGTCATGAAACTCTTCATTGAATACGGACCGGAAAAGTTTCGGGAAAGCCTGGAGCTGCTTTATAATCAGGCAATGCAGATAGAACGAAGTGAGGTTCTCCGTACCCACCCTTATGAGCGGATAGACGCATGGCAAGGACACGCCAACGGGTTTAAGCCCAAACGCTTCAACAGCAGTGTGGGAACGCTGGAGTTACAGATTCCCCAGGTCCGGGGTGATGTGAGTTTTTATCCCGGGAGTCTTGAGCGGGGCACCCGGAGTGAGAAGACGTTGAGGTGCGCCCTGGCGGAAATGTATATCCAGGGGGCGTCCACCCGGAAAGTTCGGGAGATTACCGAAGCCTTGTGCGGTGTCCGTATAAGTTCAAGTCAGGTAAGCCGTGTGACCCGGGAATTAGATGAATCGCTGAGCGCTTTCAGAGTCCGTGAGCTGGACGATTCATATCCGTAGGTCTTTATCTGGATGCCCGGTATGAGAAAACACGTTACAACGGCCGTGTGATCGAGAGTGCGGTTTTGATTGCCATTGGGTGTCAATAAACGCAATAGGCCTATCCTCTGTCTAAAGGCATGAGAAAAGAGCTAGCAGACGCGGTAAAAGTTATTTTTAATACGGACAGCAAAGAAGAGGCCCGGACAAAGACAGAGACCGTCTGTAAAACCTATGCAGACAAAGCACCGGCGTTTTGTGACCGGCTTCAGGATCACATCGACGAAGCCCTGACAGTGCATGACTTTCCCAAATCTCATCGCAGAAGAATCAGGACCAGCAACGGGCTGGAAAGCCTAAATCAGGAGATTAAACGGCGAACACGTGTCGCACGCCTTTTTCCCAATCAGGAATCGTGCCTGAGACTCATTACTGCCATACTTGTTGAACAGCATGAAACGTGGATCTCAGGACGAACATACTTAAACTTTGATATGGATGAATGCAAGGCGAAGACCAATGCGGTGCCTTTTTATAGAAAAAACGTTGCTTAATTTCCGTTTGTATCCCGTTTTTACCATGATAAGATATACAAATACAACAAAACCCCCACCAAATTGGCAGGGGTTTTATGTTTTGCCTGATTCCCGTAAATGGTTAATTATCAGGGCTTTTATTGTGTACCGAAGGCCGGACTTGAACCGGCACGGAGAAATTCTCCGAGGGATTTTAAGTCCCTTGCGTCTGCCAATTCCGCCACTTCGGCAAACTAGAGGTGACGGCCGGATTCGAACCGGCGAGTAAAGGTTTTGCAGACCTCCCCCTTAACCACTTGGGTACGTCACCAACTTCCAAAAGTTTTTAATGTTAACATTTCCTGCACTGAAAATCAATCATTTATGATTCTTCTAAAAGCCATTTTTATACCTTTGACAGGTCTTTTCTTCCTTTTCTTTTCTATACGTCTTTCTGTAATTTCAAACCATTGAACCGGAGATTCTATGGGGAAAAAACTTGTTCCTAAAATCATTCTTGAAGGTTCTTATCTGACTTTTAAATCCGATGTTTTTTTTGTAATTCCCTGAATGATAAAGAGTTATCCGTTAGTTAATATAAATAGATTTAATATTTATGAAAAACCTGCTGTTTAATTCATCTAAATCAGATCACTCGTTCTTTATAAGAGTAACTTTTATTTGTCTTCGATTAATAAATGGGCAATTTCTGATAATCCTTACCCAGAATGATGACCGTATTCGCGTTGTCCCTTTCCTCTTTCAACGGCTTAACCGTTTTGGCATTAACACCGATTAAATCGAGCCAGATATGATCGTCCGGGTTATCTGACGTAGAAAAGATAACCGTCGAAGGATAATTGAAATTATCGGCATTACGGCTGTCCACGACACGAATCCCATTACGTGTGAGATATTCTTCAAGTTTAGCAGCAATCCCGGATACACCACATCCGTTCAGAATCAATACCCTGGGCACAAATATTTCGATAAGTTCCGGTGTTTGAGGAATATTTCCCGCTTGGTGGGTTTGGACTTCGTCCCGTCCCACGGTTTGTGATGATGTTTCTTCGACGGGTGCTATTTCATCCAGTTTTTCACCTATTTGAGACTGGATTTCCTCTTGATAGGGCCGCGCCGGTGAACGATCATCGGACGGAGTGTCCAGAGATTCGTAAATTCCAGGCATATTGGAAGTTTCTCCGTCCCAGCGGCTGTCCAAAAAGCCGGTGATCCAACGATTTGCAAAGAAGAAGACAACTGCCAGCAGCACAACAATCCCAATGATTTTACCGGCTTTTGATGGAGCAGGCTCCATGGGACCTTTCCGGTTTTTCTTTCCTTTTACGGACTCATCCCCTTCTTCCAGAAGGTCCTCCAGATTGTTGATACCGACTTTCAGTCCGGAAATCTGCTGTTGAAGAACGGTGAGGACTTTGTGGGAGGATGCCTGGCGTTTGGCCAGTTCATCAATTTTCCCCTCAAGGCTCCGGATCTTATCCTCTATTTCCCCGGTCCCCGTTATATCCTGCCCATAAAGATCTCGATGCTTCAAATCTTTTTCCATATCACTGAGTTTCTTCCTGATTTCAGAGAGCTCTTTCTGTTCAATATCTTCCATCACTCACCTTTTACTGCATCTTTCGCCAGACGGTCCGCCCGCTCGTTCCATAGGTTTCCCGAATGACTCTTCACCTTGTTCCAGGTTATTTCAAGGGGAAGTTTTTGTACGTACTCCCCATATTTCTGTGTCAGTTCTTTATTGGCTTTCCAGGCTCCGGTGGCCCACTTTTGAATTCCTTCATAATCATAATGGATGGTACACCGGGATATTTTGTTTTTCAAACACCATTGAAAGAATTTTACCGCTGCAACCAGTTCACCTCCCACCTGATGATGCTGACAATAATCAGGACGATCTACAACACCATTTATTTCCTCCAAGACCACCCCTTTCCGGAGAATAACGATCCCATAACCGACCTTTCCATCGATAGAACTCCCGTCAACAAATGCATGGACCTCTCCGTTTTCCAATTGATTCCCGTGATGAAATCCATACCAGGCCATGCGGATTTTTTCTTCTCTGGTCGGATCCTGACTCTGAACAAAGGTGATTTTTGAGGTTTTTCGTTTGGGACTGTACCAAAGGGTTATACGGATATTCATGGATTCCATGTCCAGGGAAACACTATAATCCCGAAAACTATCCAAATCCAATTCCGCCTGTATTTTCAACGATTTCGCCAGATAGCTTTGAAATTCACGGGCAACCTGTTCTACTTCCTGCCGGCATTTTGTCATCTAACTTTTTTCATCCTTCAGAATACTCCGGTATACATCCAGTAATTTACTCTCTTCAAGCTCCCATGTAAACCGGTTTAAAAAGGTTTCCCGGGCTGTTTTCTTTATATCGTTCAGCACCTCTCTGTCCGGAAAAGCAGATTGGATCAGGGTGGCAATTCCTTCGGCTTTTTCATCCTGAAAAATGAGGGCAGCGGGATTTTTCCAAAAAAGATGGCGAATATTATGGAGATCTGAAGATACAAAAGGAAGTCCACATGCCAGATATTCAAAGATTTTGTTCGGAAGGCTGATGTTAAAAGGGGATCGATCCGGTAAGACGGACCATCCGATATGAGCTTCCTGCAGGCAGCCAGGAATATCCTCATGAGAAATGTGTCCCAGATGCAACATTTTTCCCTGGCTTTTACGACAACGATCCTCCCATGCTTCCACATCACTTTTTTCCCCTTGACCCAGGGTCACTCCCATGCTTGCGTATCCCCTTTTGTTTAGCGCAACGACCGTATCGGCAAACAAAAACAAATTCCGATGACGGGAAATATCACCTGCATAGATAAGGATAATGCGGTCACGTGCTAAATCCCGTATTCTCAATGCTGTTTCACTCACCTCTGTTGGTTCATTCTTAAAAAGGTCCTTCCGGGGATAATTCCGGATTTCTGTCACATGCCGGTTCCAACGGGAAAACCGTGATGTTAACTGGGGAACTACAGTAATAATATGTGTAGCTCTCCGGCTTTGGTATTTTTCGCGGAATGCGAGTATGGTTCTGTGTATTTGCTTTTTCACCCACGATCCCGGTAAATAAAACTTAACCAAAAGGGGAAAATGTTCATGCACATCATAAATAAGGGGAATTTTAAGGTCTTGTGCATATCGAAGTGCCTCTTTTAAGATAAACAAATCATGGACATGCACCACTGCAGGCCTTAATTTTCGTGCTTCATCCATTATCACCTGGATGTTGTTTTTATATCCCCTATCTTTTACAGCGATCGTTAAAATACCTTGTAGCGTTTCTTGTGTGGCTTTGTCAGAAACGCCAATGATAATTAATGAATATGTTTTTTTCAGGCTCAGGCATTCCCGGTAAAAAATCCGATCATCATCCGGTGAATGAGTACATGAGAGATGGAGCACCACATCCGGGTTATTCACGTTTAAATATCCTCCTGATTTGATGAAAATCACCGATTTTAAAGAAAAACAGTGAACCGGCATAAACAAGAAAGAGTCCAGCTTTTTCATGAAGTGCCGTCAGATTACCCAGATAGTATGCCAGCAGGACCACCATCAATAATCCATAGGTTAAAAATACTTTCTTCCAGTTATAGGGAATGACATACCAACGACGTACCACGAAATAGGTCAGTCCCGCCATCCATAAATAGGACAGAAATGTCGCCCAGGCGGCACCGGTCATGCCAAAGGATTGAATCAGAAAATAGTTCAGGATGACATTCAGGACAGCCGCGGAACCGCTAATTAAGGGAATGACCCCTGTTTTTTCGGAAAAATAGATAGAAGGTAAAAAGTTTATATACATTCCCAGAAAAATATAGGCACCCAAAATAATAGGGACAATATGTACCGACTGCCAGTAATTTTGTCCAAACACCGTGATTCCGAAAATCCTGAGGGTGATAAAGTCATGTATAAAAAGGGTCACACCCAGAAAAACGAGTGCCATCATCACATTGAATACAGTAAAAACCCGTCCAAATGTTGTAGGTGCCTGAGGATCGTCGGCCTTGTTGAGAAAAAAGGGCTGCCAAGCAAATTTATATCCCATCACCACAATCAGCATGAAAATGCCCAACTTATAGCCCGCTGAATAGAGGCCTACAGTTTCATAATCCATCATAATCCTAAGCATATACCGGTCGATGAGTTCCAAAACCATAGAAGCCATGCCGCCTGGGACAAAGGGCAGACCAAAGCGAAGCATTTTCCGGAAGAGCCGGGTATTAAAAACGGCTTTAAGATTCTTTTTCAAAACCGGTAATAAGAGGATAAAACTGAGGGTGGATGCTGCTATATTCGCCCAGAAAATACCTTCGAGACCCATGCCTCTGAATCGTATGAGCCAGATATTCAGGCTGATATTCAATATCACATTGGCCAGATTGATGAATGTGAATGAAAGGGCCTTATCGTTCATTCTCAGGGTATGAAGGGGAATATTCACCAGGGTATCCATCAGGAGGATACCGGAAGCCAGGCGTATTAGCCGCTCATACTCTGAAGAACCTAGAAATGCTTGACTGATCCATGCGCTGTTGAGGAAAAGGAGTAAAGAGAGGATGATCCCGGTACACAGGAGGGAAAAAAAAGCTGCTGTAAAGGCTTCTTCCCGCTGATAATCCCCTTTTTTGGTATAAAAGCGGAGGAAAGCACTGTCCAGACCGTAATGGTAGATAATATTCAAAAAAGCAATTCCGGAAAATACAAGGGATGCGACCCCGTATTGTGAAGGATGAAACAGATGGCTATAAAAGGGCAGGAGGAAAAAGTTAAGCATACGGGTCACAATATAGCCCGTCCCGTATATCAGGGTCTGGCTTCCCAGTTTTCGTATATCATCGGCCATTATTTTAAATCAAGGTAAAAAGTATCCCGGAAAATGCCACCGGCTCCAAATGATTCTTTAAAGCGGGCAAGTCCCAGGTTCGGTTCCATATTTACGGTAAAAATCCCATAATCAAGATATGTAAAACCCCGGCGGATACTGTCCTCAATGACTTCCTTGAACAGGAGATTCACACCGCGGTATTCCTGATAGGATTCATCATGGGAAATATAAAAAGCCAGAGCAACCCGTTCATTGGCATCAAACAGGACGATTCCGGCGATCATCGTTTCCCCGATAAAGGCAGCATACAGGCGGACGCGGTCTGGATAACGCCGCTTGATATCTTCCAGTTCTTTAAGTGTGTGGGTCGGTTGCACATTATGCCGGATTTTCAAATTTTTTTTGAGGATTTCATAAAAGGAAGCATAATCATCGGACTCATGGACAATCACCCCTTTTTTGAGTGCTTTTCGAAAAGCAGTCCGTGTCGTTGGGCGAAATTTAGCAATATTTTCTTCAATAGATTTCTCAAGAAACAATACAGAAGATATATCCCGTTTCAGATATCGAAAATGATGCCTGAATAAAGCAAATTCAGCATAATTGGATAAGCGTTTGTTGTATATAATTGGGGGAATGGTGATAATGACACGGTTGAAATTTTCTTGTTGAAGGTAATAGATAAAGGATTCTGTGATTTTCAGGTGCATATCCAGGGACATATCATGGGGCTGGACAAACCCTCCATAACTGGATCCCCGGTGAGAATGAAGGATTCTCATACCGGCCTGTTCGTATTCTACTGCCGGAAGTAATGAAACCGGTTTCCCATTATGAAGGAAAACCAGCGAATGGTCTGTAAAACGGTCTTTCGGATGATAATTCAGAAAAGTACGTTCATGAAAAAGTGTCCCGTTATTCGATTCTTTTACAAATGAATCCCAGAAAGGGTGACGATCCGGATGATAACGTTCGATGATCACAGGGTGTTTACCAGTCCTCATAAAATATACTTCCTCCCTTTTTTCGGTCGTAAGGTCTAAAACCACTTTCTCCAAGGAGTTCCACCATCTGGGAAATCATTTCCGGATGGCCACAGAGAAAAATCGCTGTATTTTCCGGTGTAATTTCTGAATGCCACAGATCATCTACAAGTCCTTCATTCCATATATCCTGAACGAAGCCGGTTTTACCGGTCCAGGGAATTTTTTCACGATCCTGATGGCTGATGACGGGCACATAAGAAAAATTGTCACACAAACGTTCGAGATGTTCCAATTCGGCACGGAATCCCAGATCCCCGGAATTCAGGGCTCCATGAATCACAGCAATTTTCTGTTTGTTCCGGCATAGTGTTTCAGATCGTATCATACTCATATAGGGAGCCAGGCCGGTTCCGGTAGCGATAAATAAAATATTTTTTTCTTTTTCCACCACATCCAGTGTTAGCATACCCCGGAGTTTGGGAAACATATAGAGTTTATCTCCCATTTTAAGGGCAAAGAGCCGGGGAGTCAGTTCGCCGGAATAGACAAGACGGATATAGAATTCAATATATTGCTGTTGATTTTTACTAGAGGAGGCTGAATAGGGCCTGCGGGTCCAGGTATTGGGGTCCACCCTTTCCGGCGGTTCTGCTTCAGGAACGTGTGGGGCAGTGGCAGGAAGGGCCAGTATGGTAAATTGCCCGGGATTAAAGGGAGATAATTCCCACCCGACAGGAACAACTCGCAGAATCATCAGAGCAGGGGAAATATTGATTTTCTGACCGACAACGGCATTATATTCCGTTTCCATCCTTAAAACCTCATGAGTCCCTGATACATTTTAATATAATTTTGTGCTGCTTTTTGCCATGAAAAATCCATGGACATCCCTGATTTCTGGATACGGATCCACTCCTCTTTATTTAAAAAGGCCTGATACGCCCTATCCAGAGTTCGCAATAAGGCTGCACAGTTGTAGGATTCAAAAAGAAAGCCTGTTTGCAAACCGGAACTGTCGATAATGGTGTCAGCCAAACCACCGGTCCGGTGAGCCAAAGGCGGTGTGCCATATTTCAGGGAATACATCTGGCTTAATCCACAGGGTTCAAACGTGGAAGGCATGAGGAACAGATCCACTCCAGCCTGGATTTTATGAGCCAGTTCTTCATTGAATGAGGTATTCAGGTAAAGGCGGTCGTAATTTTCTCTGGCCAGCGATTCCCACAGTTTCTGTAATTCTTTATCTCCGCTGGCAAGAAAGATGAATTTAACGGAACGCTTTTTCAACTCTTCCCAACACTCCAGCAGAAATTTAAAACCTTTTTGCTCCGTCATTCGGGCTACCATGCCACAAATCATGGTTTTATCATCGGCTTCCATTCCCACACGCTTCAGAAGTTCCTCACGATTAATGGCTTTGTCTTCAAGGGTTTCTGCCGTGTAATTTTTATAAATCAGAGGATCGGTTTCCGGATTCCAGTAGTCGTAATCAACCCCGTTTAAAATACCTTTAAATTTATAACTGACCGCCTGCAGAACATCATAGAGTCCATAAGAATATTCAGGGTTTTCCAGCAGTTCCTTTGCATATTTAGGACTGACAGTATTGATGACATCTGAAAACTCCATCCCGGTTTTGACAAAATTTGTTTTTCCATAAAACTCAAAGGGACTCAGAGCATAGAAAGCATTTTCGCTGATGCCACCTTTAAAGAGGACAGATGCGTCATACACTCCCTGAAACAGGAGATTATGAAGAGTTAACACGCATTTTGAATAACTGAAGTAGGGTGACATTTTAAAATTTGTACGAATCAGGGCAGGGATTAAGGCAGTATGAAAATCGTGGACATGCACAATATCGGGATAAAGTTCAAGACTTTCGACGGAACGGATTACTGCCAGCTGAAAAAACATCCACATGTCCCCTTCATCTTCAAAAGGGACATTGTTGGAGTGGGTATAAATACCGTCCCGGTTGAAATAGCGGGGACAGTTGATAAAATAGACCATGGCAGAGGGGGTTTCAGGAAAAATATATTGATACAAGGTAAAGGGAATATCATCATTCCCAAGGTAAACCCGGAGGTCCTGGTCCTTCAATACTTGCTTTGAGGGGAATTTAATTTTATCAATACGGCTATAAAAAGGAAGAAAAAGACAAATCTCATGATTATAGAAGGGTAAATGACGTAACAAAGCACCGACCACATCCGCCAAACCTCCAACTTTGACAAATGGAACGGCTTCTGCACTGGCCATTACAATTTTCAAGAGTCAGACCTCCTGAGGGGTTTAAAGATTTTTAACTGAAAAAGTAAAAGAGAGTTTTTGTGTTTTGCCCGGTTCAATACGCACATTCCAGAGGGGCAAAATGGCGGTGCTCTGAAATATTTTTTCTCTGACGGAGGCTTTCTGAAGTATGGTATAGACGGGATAAGTCATAAGACGAACAGGGTAATCAAACGTAAACCGAACTTCTATACCAATCGCATTGTTTACAATTCTCAGGAATTGTACACCATTTTCATCGAGCATATCTTCCAGCCCGTTTTTCGGCAATGCCTGGTTTGCTTCGAAGTATCGATCTTCCGGCGAACCCACATTCAAAGCCATATTGAATTCCGGGCCAAAGAGGAAAGAGTTATCCGCAAAACCGATATTCGAAATTTTGTATTCGACATGAAACCCGTTTTCATTCATCCGAATACTTTTTTTCAGACTGCAACGTTGCCAGTTAATCCAACCTTTGCGGGCAAAGACCACGGTATCGGAATCTGCATCCTTTCTGAGATCTACAGGTTCGTTAAGAAAATCGCTGGCTTCCTCGTAGGCATTGTTCATAAGGCCCCGGGAATTGATTTCCAAATCAAAATACCGTTCCAGCAGTGAATGCCTGGGATAAGTGTCGTAGACATCCTGGTCCACAGGATGGCAATCATACTCTTTGTAGCGGGCAATTGTATTGCACAGGTTATAATTCACGGGCCTGTAATCAAATTCCACAAGTGCTCCGGCATATTTAGCGCTAAATACAGCGTTTATATCTGGGGATGATAGTGAGACTTCTACAAATCCATTCCGGTCAATATCTGACTCTTCCCGTAAAAAAGAGCCCTTTTCCTGATTGAACAACCGTTTATCAATTTCTTTCTCTGCCTGGATCAGATGAGTCCATAAAGCGGCCCTTAAATGTGGCAGATAAATCCCCCCCGAAATATTATACCAATACCCGTTATTGCACATACTTTTCCAAAGATCTTCACGAATTTTTCGAAGGCAATCATTTCTTTTGTACTGAGAGGATAGCAGGTAGTATTTTCGGCTTACCTGTTGCATCCGCTTTTGGAGCCAATTGGATTCGGGATATTTTGTGAGGGAATTCCGCCAGATACCACCTTTTACAAAGGGACGGGCTAAATCATCATATTTCATGTCCTCAAGAGTTTTCAAAACTTTTTCAAAGTCCTGCCGAACCCGAAAATTCAGGGATTGTCGTCCTAAATCAAAATAACTGCAGGATGGCAAATAAATGAGTCCCTTCGGTGGAAAAGATTTCCAGTATTCTTTTACGGTCTTTGTCGTAATAAACGGTGTTTCTTCCAGCAAAGTCATAAAATGGTCCAGCCAGCCCTTTTTATAAACCCTTTCATAAGAGCCATCATGAAGGCCCAGTTTTTCTCCGTCATCCATGACCGTTAATACATCCTGGATATTGTCTGTCAACAGAGATTTTAGATAATCAATGATCTCTTCCGGTTCGGCCCAGGGGATCATGGAACGGAGTTGATAGGAAATGGGGAAAATCCCCACGGTATGACCATCCTCTTCTGTGTTATAGTACCCTTTCAAGGGTTTTTCATAGATACCGGTAGACATAAAATTGAATTCGTCGATAAACGTATAATTCAATCCCGATTGCTCGATACTTCCGGCCAGATGGGACTCCCAGACCCGTTCAGTCAGCCAGAGCCCCCGGGGCTCGTACCCAAAATGATTCCGGATAAACTGGTTTTGTTTGACAATCTGTCCAATACGGTCTTTCTCAGAAATGGCTGTTAAAACCGGTTCATAAAAACCACCGGAAATCAGTTCAATATTCCCCCGCCGGACGAGCTTTTGTATCGAATAAATAAATTCAGGTTTCCGCTTTATCAACCATTCCAGCAGGGAACCGCTGTAATGAAGTGAAACAGCTACACGGGGATGTTTTTCCAGAATTTTAATAAAAGGGTCATAACTTTTTTTATAGGCTTCTTCAAAAACCGTATCGAAATTACCGACAGGTTGATGATTGTGAACACCGAAAATGAACTGAATATTTTTTGTCATAGGATAAAACGGGGAGAGCATAAACTCTCTCCCCGGATTGTAAACGATTTACATGTTAGCCATTTTTTCAAGCAGGTCCACAACGCGAACACTGTATCCCCATTCGTTATCATACCAGGAGAGAACTTTCACCATATTGCCGATCACCATGGTTGATTGGGCATCAAAAATGGAAGAGTAGGCATTCCCAATCACATCCACGGAAACAATCGGATCTTCCGTATATTCGAGAATTCCTTTCATAGAACCTTCAGAAGCCTTTTTCATGGCTGCGTTCACTTCTTCAACCGTCACTTCTTTTTTCAGTTCTGCTGTTAAATCTACCAGTGAGCCATCTGGTGTAGGGACCCGAAGGGCCATTCCGTCCAGTTTTCCATCCAGGTCCGGAATAACCTTTCCCACAGCTATAGCCGCACCGGTTGTGGTGGGAATGATGGACATGGCAGCAGCCCGTGCCCTGCGAAGATCCTTATGAGGAAGGTCCAGGATCTGCTGGTCATTGGTATAACTGTGAACTGTGGTCATCAGTCCTTTGACAATTCCAAATTCATCATTCAAAACTTTGGCAACAGGTGCCAGACAGTTGGTTGTACAGGAAGCATTGGATACAATTCTATCTTCAGGACGTAACGAATCGTCATTCACACCCAAAACGACCATATTGTCAATCTTATCTTTGGCCGGAACAGTCAACACAACTTTTTTGGCACCGGCTTCAAGATGCTTTGCTATCTGATCTTTTTTACGGAAAACACCCGTTGCTTCCACAACATATTCCACGCCCAGTTCTTTCCAGGGTAGATTCGCCGGATCTTTTTCCGCATAAATCTTAATCTCTTTGCCATTGACAACGATTGAATCTTCTTTAGCTTCAACACTCCCATGGAATTTTTTATGAACCGAATCATATTTCAACAGATGAGCCAATGTTTTGGCATCCGTCAAATCATTAATACCCAGTACTTCAAAATCATCACGATTCAGCATTTCACGAAATACCAGTCTGCCGATTCGACCAAAACCATTGATACCTACTTTTACGCTCATGTATTCCTCCTTTTTTCTATATTCGAGCATCTTAATAATATACTTTTTTATGCCTTTCTCTGCTACCTTTTTATCCGGTTACTCTTCCTTTTTTTCATACTCGTTAACCACATTCTGGATATTCCCATAGCTGAATCCTTTTCGTGTCAGAATCCCCAATACCGTATCCCTCAGATTGCCGGTATGCTTCCTGAGTTTCTGCCTTTTCTTATGAAGAATTTCCCGTGCAATTTGTTCCCATTCTTCAGCTTGAACGGTATTTAATTTGGCATCGATAACTGCTCCCTCCACCCCTTTTTCCATCATTTTTTTCTTGATCATGAGGGGGCCATAGTTCCGTTGACGCATCAGTTCCCTGAAATAGAGGGTTGCAAAGCGTTCATCATCCAGGTAGCCTTTGGCCATCATTTGTCTCAGAATATCCTGAACGAGGGAAGAAGAAAAGCCTTTCTGGGTGAGTTTTGTTTTTAACTCATGGGAGCTGTGTTCCCGGTAGGAGAGTAATTCAATAGCCTTTTCAAAAGCGGATTGACGTTCAGCTTCATTTTTCAGAGTTATATAGCGCTCTTCTCCAATATTCATTGCCGGTTGAAGTCCATATTTTGTTTTCAGCTCATCATTGACGGAGAGGGTTTCTCCCGTATCAAAGATAAGAAGCCATTCTTTCCGGCGTTTTTGATATTTGAGAGACTGAAGGATCATGATTCCTTTTCAGGGGGTGGTGGCGGTGTGATTCCCAAAGCGGATTTCACTTCATCCGCAATGGTTTTAAGTATGTCAGGATGTTCTGTAAGATAGGCCTTGGCATTTTCCCGTCCCTGTCCGATACGTTCGTCTCCGTAGCTGTACCAAGAACCGGATTTTGTCACGATATCCAGGGTTGTCGCCAGATCCAGTACATCCCCTTCATAAGATATGCCTTTCCCGTACATAATATCGAATTCACAGCTTTTAAAGGGAGGGGCCACCTTGTTTTTCACGATTTTAACCTTTGTCCGGTTACCCAGCACCTCTTCACCACTTTTTATAGATCCGATACGTCGGACATCTATACGGACAGATGTATAGAATTTTAAAGCCCGACCGCCGGTCGTGGTTTCAGGATTTCCAAACATCACACCGATTTTTTCACGGATCTGGTTAATAAAAATGACGGCAATACGTGATTTGCTGACGGCACCGGTTAACTTTCTCAAGGCTTGGCTCATGAGACGTGCCTGCAATCCCACGTGACTGTCTCCCATTTCCCCCTCAATTTCCGCCCGTGGAACCAGCGCTGCCACAGAATCCACGACAATAATATCCAGGGCGTTACTTCGGACAAGGGTTTCCGTGATTTCCAAGGCCTGTTCTCCATTGTCGGGCTGGGAAACCAGGAGATTATTGATATTCACCCCTAAATTCTGGGCATAGGTTATATCCAGTGCGTGTTCCGCATCAATAAAGGCGGCGTATCCCCCATTTTTCTGCGCTTCGGCAATACATTGGAGTGCCAAAGTTGTTTTACCGGATGATTCAGGTCCGAATATTTCCGTAATTCTTCCCCGGGGAATACCTCCCACGCCAATCGCTGCATCAAGGCTCAGCGAACCGGTGGATATAACAGCTACCGGTATGACGACCCGGTCATCCCCCATTTTCATGATGGATCCTTTCCCAAACTGGCGATCAATCTGGGAAATGGCCATTTCCAATGCTTTTTCTCTGTCTTGAGAACCCATTTTACCTTCCTTTCTCCATGTTTAAAGGAATTCGCATTCGTTCTATATACTCTGGGCCTGCTGATGATAGTTGACTTTCATACCAGATAATATTCTTTGCCTCTAAAACCTTGGGCTGGTATTCGGTACGGATAAAGCGTTCTATACATGTTTTTGTCACCTCACCTTTAACCCGGGCAAGGGTCACATGAGGTCTAAACCGGCTTTCTTCCCGTGGATATCCATAGGCTTTGAAAAACAAATTCAGCTGAAGAACAATCTGCTGCAATGGAAGGGGAATATGCCGGTTACCGATCCATAAAATTTTTGGATGGCTCCCCCGTGGGAAAGTCCCCGTTGTGTTTAATTTAAGGGAAAAGGACGGGATTTGTCCAATACTCTGATGAAGACTCTCCGCCGTTTTTTCCAGCAAATCCACCGGAGTTTTCCCCAAAAATTTCAAAGTAATGTGGTATTCATGAGAGGGAGTAGGTTTTATACCGGGACATGCTTTCAGAAATTTGAAATCATCAGCCAGCTTCCGAGAAAGATCTTCACCACAGGGCAGGGCAAAGAAAGACCGGAAGTGACACATTTCATTCATCACAACAACTTCCTCAAAAGATTCAGGGCTGCCTGGGATGCGAAGTGTTTATTCAGGTGCCGCCCTTTATTAAATTGTATCCGAATCGTTTCTTCCTTTTCCGGTGTCACAGCACAGATCCATACAGTCCCAACCGGTTTTTCCAGGGTCCCCCCTTCCGGGCCGGCAATGCCGCTGACACTTAGTGATGTGTTCGTACCTGATCTTTGACGGATACCATGAGCCATTTCTATCACCGTCTTTTGACTCACGGCACCGTGTTTTTTCAAGGTACTGGCTGACACACCCAACAGGCGCATCTTGGCTTCATTACTGTATGTCACCAATCCTTCTGTAAAAACCTGTGAAATCCCAGGTACTTCTGTTAAACGGTGACTGATAAGTCCTCCAGTGCAGGATTCGGCGACAGAAAGGGTCCAACCACGGGTTATGAGCTTTTCAGCAATGATTTCTGTGATATCCCGATCTCCTTCGGTATATATTGCATCACCCAATCGATCGTATAAAAAATCCCGCAGGCGGGTTTCCACAGCCTTGCCCTCATTTTCCTTCACTGTCATTTTCAAAGTAACACCATAAACGGATGGGTAATATCCCACTTTGACCATGGGGAAATGGGTTAATCTTTCGTCAATCCTGTCCACAATTTCCGATTCCATAATCCCGGTGGTTTTATAGATATAGACCCGGATTTTTTCTCCAGGTAATTTTGTCAATTCAGGACGAATCGATTCATTGAAAATGCATTTCATCTCTTCAGGAACCCCAGGAACCAGATAAACATATCTACCCTTTTTATCCTTAAAACACAAACCGGCAGCTGTTCCTATAGGATTTGGGAGAATCCTGGCATTGTCAGGAATCAGGGCTTGTTCGCGGTTACTCTCGGGGATGGTTTTGTTTCTGTGTTTGAGCTTTTCCTGAATCTCCTGAAATAGGGCTTCTGAAAAGATCAGTTTCCCGCCGAAATACTCTGTGACAGTCTTTTTTGTAATATCATCCCGGGTAGGACCCAATCCACCTGTTAAAATCACAATACATGTATCATCAGATAAGGATTGAAGCACGTGGAGAATTTCTTGAGGCGTATCGGAAATCGTATGTCTTCTTAAGACAGGAATATTCAATGCCACCAATTCACCGGTGAGCCAATGGGCATTGGTATCCAGTGTGGTCCCGGCAAGAATTTCATCACCAATTGTAATAATTTCAGCAATAGATTTCATGGTACACAATAAAAATAAGCGGCGTTCAGAATCCAGGCCGCCAGTCCGGCCAGCAGGTCATCCAGCATAACTCCCCAGCCATCCGGTACTTTTTGAACCCGGTATATGATCCAGGGTTTCCAGATATCAAAAATCCGGAACAGGACCATCCCACCGAAAACAACGGAAAAACTTTTTGGAAGAAGAAAAACCGTGAGCATCATGCCCACCGCTTCATCGATGACTATAAAGCCCGGATCTTCTTTTCCGGTTTTTTTTTCAATATGGCGACTGGCTTTAACCCCTAAGAAAAAGAAACATACGATCATAGACATTTCAAGTATAGGTGCTGCTGCAAAGGGGTATAGAAATTTTATAATCACAGCCATGAAAAAAGATGCCACAGTTCCGGGAAACCAGGGCACATATCCGATATAAAAAACCGAACCTAGGAGATACCAGAAGAAAGATTTTTCAGTTTTTTTTTGTAAAGACATGTTTATTCTCAAAGAGATAGAGAATTCCGCTGTACAAGGTGATCATGGATGTCAGCAACATCAAAACCCATAACAAGTGATGATCTATCAGGAGTTTATCCAAAAAAGAATAGAAGGATTCCAAAACCGGGATGTTTTCAAGGGCAAGAAAGATCAAAATAAAATAGATCATAAACATCTGGATGCCGGTCTTGGTTTTGGCAAATTTACTGGTATGCATACTTTGTCCCCGCCGGATCATCACACTCCGGAGAAGGGTCACAAAAATGTCCCGAAAAAGGACTATAAAAATCATCCACCAGGGAGCCAGTCCTTTGATGCTGAAAGCCACAAACATGGTCATTACAAGAATTTTGTCGGCCAGAGGATCCAGAAATTTTCCAAATTCGGTGGTGACCTCATATTTCCGGGCGTACCAGCCATCAATTGCATCCGTTACGGAAGCAATCAGAAACAAAATCATGGCATACAGGCTGTAGAAGGGACCTGTACTGAGAATAAAATAAAGACACACCGGTGTTACAAGCACACGAAATACAGTGAGAATGTTAGGGACGAACCGTTTACTGTTCATGATGCCTTCCATTCAAATCTAATCGGCCTTCCAGGGCCTTGGTCAGTGTGGCTTCATCGGTAAATTCCAAGTCACCGCCCATGGGAATGCCCCGGGCCAGAGATGTGATTCTGATATTCTGATGACGACTGATGATTTTCTGAAGATAGTGAGCTGTTGTATCACCTTCCACAGAAGGATTGATCGCCAGAATGATTTCCTTAACATTATCCAGGCGTTTGACAAGCTGATCGATGGAGAGATCTTCCGGACCGATACCGTCCAGAGGACTGATTAATCCCCCCAGGACATGGTATTTGCCATGAAAGGCTGCTGTTTTTTCGATGGAAATAACATCCAGGCTATCTTCAACAACACACAAAACCGATTCATCCCGTTTGGGATCCCGGCAAATAGCGCAAGGAGTCTCTTCTGTAATAAAATGACAAACAGGGCAATGGGTTATTTTATCTTTCAAATCAATAAACCCTTTGGCATACCGGACAACCTCTTCACGGGGCCGGTCCATCAAATAAAAACAGATACGTTGGGCACTTTTTTTACCGATTCCCGGTAAGGCAGATAAAAGATCCGTAAGTTCCTGTATTACATTTGGAATGGATGTCATTACAGTCCGAATCCCGGTATTTTTCCAAGCCCGCCGGTGAGAGATCCCAGCCTTTCCTGAGCTAGTTCCTCGGCCTTTTTAAGCCCCTGGTTAACCGCGGCCATGATCAGATCTTCCAGCATTTCCGTATCTTCAGACAAGACTTCCGGGGAAATTTTTATGGATTTCACTGTTTTTTTCCCCGTCACCACAACCGTGACCATGCCACCACCAGCCGAGGCTTCCACGGTTTCATGTTCCAGCTCTTCTTTGGCCTGCTCCATTTGCTTTTGCAGTTTCTGAGCCTGCTTCATGATTTCCTGCAATCCGCCTTTTGGAAGCATCTTCTCTCCTTTTATACTTTATTGGACAATATCCCCTTCAAAAACATTCAAAACATTGTGAACACCTTTTTCCAGGGGTTTATCCTTTGTTTGATGTTCTGTCTCTTTGTTTAAGGTTACACGTAATGTAATTTTCTCTTTAAAAAAACCATCGAGCAATTTTTGTATTATCTCTTTGTTTCGTTCAATCTGCTGAAAAGTAAATGATTCACCGCAGTCAGCCTTGACTGAGTGCTCATTGATGGATGTTACCGTAACAGCTGACAGCAGGGATGATATTCTGGGACTCTCCTTTTTCACCTCTTTTAAAAACCTGTCCCAGCTGCCCTGGTTCAGATCCCTCAGGACTTTTTCTTCTTTTTGAGCCGATTCAGGTTTGAGTGAAGAAGTATGAGAGTCATGATTCATTGAACGTTCTGGATTAACCAACGGTGAACGGATATTGGATTGGGGACGTGAGCCTGATAGCCGGGGTATTTTCTCCAGAATTTTGTTTAGATCCACCAAATCATCCATACGGGTCAACTTCAGTAAGAGAGATTCTATCAAAAGCCGAACATTTGAGGAGTTGCTCAATTGTGGCAAAATATTATGAATAAGGGAAAGCATCTGGATCAAGGCATGTTCATCACTGGTATCCGCCAGTTTTTTCATCACCTGCTTCATGGTATCTGTTGTTTCAATTTTTTCTGCTGTGCCTGTCACTTTAACAATATATAAATCCCGGATAAAGGCAGAAAAGTTCCGTATAAATTCCGGCAGGTCATGTCCACCGTTTGATACATTCCGTATCTGATCCAATATGGCATTTACATCCTTATTCAAAACGGCTTCAGTCAGGGCAACAAAAACTTCATCGTGGACAATTCCCAAAAGATCCACGATTTTGTCATAACGAATCTGATTATCCGTTGAAAAAGCTACCGCCTGTTCCAGAATACTCTGACTATCCCGCATACTCCCATCCCCTTTTTTCGTAATCAGGAGAAGAGATTCCTCGTCAATGGTGATTTTTTCATTTTCACAAATTGTTTTAAGCCTTTCCATAATATCTTTAGATGGAATGCGTCTGAATTCGAAGCGTTGGCAGCGACTTAAAATCGTAGGCGGCACTTTGTTCAGTTCCGTTGTTGCAAATATAAAAATGACATGCGGAGGTGGTTCTTCCAGCGTTTTCAACAAGGCATTAAAACCATCTCTGGTAATTTGATGGAATTCATCAATGATATAAATTCTGAATTTTCCCCGGGTAGGCGGATATTTCACCATTTCACGGATGGATTTAATATCTTCAATTCCCCGGTTTGAGGCACCATCAATTTCCAGGACATCCATAGAACGGCCGTCTGTAATTTCCCGGCAATTCACGCATTCATTACAGGGATTATGTCCCTGGGGATGCTGACAATTCACTGCCTTGGCAAACAAACGGGCTGTAGACGTCTTTCCTGTTCCCCGTGGACCGCTGAAAATATAAGCCTGTCCGATTCGATGGCTTTTAATGGCATTGACCAGTGTTTCGGTCACGTGGGTTTGACCAATAACTTCTTCGAAGGTTTGGGGGCGCCATTTCCGTGATATTACCTGGTAACTCATTCAGCCCTCATGAGGATAAAAAAGGACCCCAGGCTGACCGGCACATTGTTCTGATGCCTACCGCTGCTTCCTTCCGGACCTGACGGGGTTCAGCATTTCCCAATTGCACGGGACCTGAGGCCTTAATTGTTTTTTGCACATCGGTTAATTTAAAAGAAGTGGTCAATAAAGACAAATTAATTGTCCTTATGCCATATCATCTCGAATGCATGTTTGCGAGGAATTTTTGTCTGATATGTCTGTCTGATCAGTTCGGCAACAAAAAGGAATGTCACGGATGAAACCGCCATTTTATAAGACCGGACCGGGCTTGAGTTCTTACGAAAAAACAAATAACCACTCATAGCACCAAGTCCCAGAGCTCCGCCATAGATGTACTTATCCAGCGCGTGGTTCCGGGTCCTGTTTTCAAGCCAAAAGCCCTTTTCTATCATGGGATATGGAACTTTTACATATCCATCTTTACCTGATATTAGCATTCCCTTGTCTTCATGTGCCTTCAGGATCCCTTTGACAGGTGTATCCTGGAATCGGTAAATTTTAACAGGATATCCTACAGGAACTTTCCGAAATAACTCTATTTGTTTTAACAAAAGGTGATTTAATGTCATCTTTTGAATATCTTCTTCGGATGGTCGCGGGGTCAGATCCACACGTTGTTTTAATGCCTCATACTCACTGACTCTCAGCCTTTTAACAGTTTTCTGAAGCTGCCGGGAACTGCTATCCAGGTATAAAATTTTCACGCCATAATAAGAAGGATTCACATAAACAATCTGAGCTGACCATAATTGTGGAACATCAGGAAAAATATGATAGTAAGCATTTTCCAGACAATTAATTTCCGGTCCCACTTTATGACTCAATACAACAACACTGCCCCCCTGCGGTGTTTCAGCCACAAGAGAGGCAGTGATCAGGGTAAAAAGGAAGAATCGCTTCACATGGTTCATTGAAAAAGTATCAGAGAGTAATCCCTGTTTCAATGGTCGTAATTTTCAGAGATTCTTCTTTGGGTTGAATATTACCATCACCGTTTTTATCCCGGTAAGTGGTCATAAAATTCCAGATAATGGATACACCGGGACTCACTTCCGCTCCGACCCGGTATCCCCAGATTGTATTTTCCGAAGGATCTTTAAATTTAAAGGGATTTGGGTCGTTATTGCGAATATAATAAGCGGATAATTCCGACAATTTGGGAACCAGTCCTTTTTGGACACCCGCTTGTGCATTAAAACTCCGGACTTCGTCCTTATCTTTTGATACCATGTGCATATAGGATGCCTGTGCATAAGCCACATTAAAAAGTTTGACACCGGCAGCACCATAGATTCCCTGTGCAGAGGGAATACTGTCATTCAGGATCCGATCGAATTTGGTTTTCGGAACCATACGTCCAAGGGAATCCTTCTGCACATACACCCGGTTGATGTCGTAATTCCTGTCAAAAAAGTTATAGCGGAAATTTTCCTGGGCCCATCGGTATTCAACCCGTGCATCAATGATTTTGATAATATTGGCTGCGACTCCCAAGGGTGCCGCGCCGAAGGCCATTTTATCTACTGTTCCTCCAGTATAACCCAGGATGGCTGCTTCCGAATAGACATTCAGATTCAGGGATGACATACTCAAAACCGGAACTGTTACATCCGCACCTACTGAATAAATGGTTGGATGATCGTCCATCAGAGCAGAAATAGTCGGAATATCCATCAAGGTGCTTGTCGAATCGGGACCGTTTGTATATCCCAGAGATGTGAAGTATTTATCCAAGGCGTTAATCTCTGACGGCGTCAAGTTCAGGCTGGGATCATAATACCATCCACCCGTCCCTGCAGGATCCACATCTCTGTTATCCGCCAGTCCGTCACCATCTGTATCCCGGAATGTTTCACCATCATCGGGAAACATATCCATCAAATCAGAATATCCGTCATCGTCCCGGTCTCTGTCAAAAGCATTGTATGGATTGACATCTGAGACGATACTTAAACCCAGGCTGACCGGTAGGATAAGTTTTGTATTATAAGAGACCCGTCCACCCAGCAAACCGGGAGTCAATGTTTCACCACCCAGTTCATTCCAGTCAGCAATAAATCCGTTAAATCCAATTTTACCGGTCTGGAATTTCAGGTAAGTTCCCAGGCGTTTGACGTCCGGGTATTCCAGCATGTTGGTGTATCCTGAAACCACAAGACCGTTTGCCATGGTCACCTGATCCAATCCACCCAGGCGGACATAGAAGGGGTCTTCCATAAAGCCCCAGCTCAGGAAATAGATTTTATCCAGGACATCGTCCAGAGAGTTCCAGTTATCCTCAAGAATATTTCCTTCACTGTCTATGTAAAGAACCAGATCCAAACCCACACCAAACTTTCCCATTTGCAGAGTGGGCCTCGCAGCAATCTGATTGTAGAGTTTTCCGTTAATCGTCACAGATCCCACGCCCAGGCCAACTCCATAATTTTTGCCTTCACCGCCTTCAGCCTGTTCTTCTGCTTCAGCTTCTTCTCTGGTTTCAGTCGGGATTTCAGCTGTTTCTTCAATCTGAGGAGCTGTGATAGGTTCGGCAGGAGTTATAATTGTTTCAGATCGATCACTCGGGGCTGTCTTTTCTTCAGGTTCTTCCTGTGGAACTTCTTCTTCCACCGGTTCTTCCATCATGGAATCAAAAACCGATTCGTCCGGAAGTTCGGAAGCCGAATAGTACCGGATCCGCATATCACCTGTTGCGGTATTGATACATACCTGCCCCTGAGTAACGATACCCGTCTGTCCTGACAAGGTATTAAACACTTCAACCGTTCCTTCTGTCGTGAAAATTCTATCCTCATTGTCCTGACAGGCAATCCAAAACTTGGTCCCCTTGACCGAAGCGACAGATACCGGAGTCTGGACCTTGAATTCTTTCAGGGCACCTGGAGTCACTTCAAACAGGCTTTCCCCTTTATCCATGTTCACGGTTCTGGTGGATGGATCGTCGTTCATTGTGATTTGCACATTTTCACGGAGCTTTAAAAGGGTTTTATCATCATTGAACATAATGACGGCAAATCCATCAGAGGCTGTTTGAATTACATCCCCATTCTCCAGTTGTGTCCCAACTTCCACCGAAAGCAAATCAAAACTTCCGGCGGGTAATCGTTTGACTTCACCTTTGGTTTTGATGACACTGGCTACACCCGCCGGTAATATAGACACCGTTATAAACAGGAGTATTAAACCATATAACAATCGTCTTCTCATCAATGACCTCCGTTTTTAAATTTTGTTAAATATATGAATCCTGTATCAATTATTGTAGATAATTGTATAAAATCCTTCTTAAGCTTTATTTCATCATGACGATAATCACAAAAGATCCCGAGTCACAAGAGCTTTATTCAAATTTTTCAATCTTTTTCTCTAAGTTATAGCATGAAAACAGCAGATATTGTGATTGTAGGCGGTGGACCGGCAGGACTTATCGCCGCGGGAAAACTGGGAAAGGCAGGTAAGTCGGTTATATTATTGGAAAAGATGGAAAAAACCGGGAAAAAACTCCGTATGACGGGAAAAGGACGCTGTAATGTGAGTAACAGTCGGCCTCAAAGGGAATTCATAAACGCATTCGGACCCCAGGGAAAATTTTTATACTCCGCTTTTTCACGATATTTTAGGGATGATCTGTTAGATTTTTTCAAAAATGAACTCCATATTGAATTAACAGAAGAACGGGGTGGACGAATTTTTCCTTCCTCCCAAAATGCTCACGAAATCGCAAATAAATTGACAGATTGGGCAGTCAGGCACCATGTAAATATCCTATATCACCATGCCTGTGATTCTCTCATAGTTCAAGATGGCAGGATTCAAGCCGTATCATGCCAGACACCCAATGGGCTTCGGCGATTTGAGGCATCAGCCGTTCTGATTGCCACAGGAGGTGCCAGTTACCCT
>JASGMP010000089.1 GCA_030156395.1 Fidelibacterota bacterium | reverse complement strand
TCCAGGGCAACGGTCCGGATATAATCGCTTTCTTCAGATGACGCACCAAATTTCAGTAATACGGGAATTGCCTCGGGAAACTGGTAGTTCCTGAAAATCCGGAGTTGTCCGTTTTTCTGTTTATCAGTCAGTGTTGTATCCTCAAGGGATTTCAGCAAATCGTCATATAGACGGCGATTGGAGCTGCGATCCAGACTTTGAAGTGTTTCGTTGATACGTGTCAGTTCGTGGTCGGTTTTCATCTCATCACGATAGATGTAACAGCTATCTTCTTCATCTGCCAGGATAATTTCCAGAGCTCCCCGGGCGGCAAAGCGGACCCGTTTGGACACATCAGATTCCACAGCCCCGGCCAGAACCGGCAGATAACGCTCCTGTCCTGTAGCACTCATCATGTTCATGGAAATACGGCGAATCAGCTCGGACGGATCCTGTGCCGCTTTTTCAAGTAGATCATAAAATTCAGGCGTACGGAGGATGGCCAGGCATTTCAACGCCTGAAGGCGGACATTTTCCGAAGGATCATCCAAAAAAGTCTGCACCAGAAAGCTGTTCCCTTCTGTTCCTTCCAGTTCAAAGACTTTCCGGACCGCTAATCCACGGAGTGTCAAGTCTTCAGACTCAAGTTGTTGTTCCCAGAATTCTGCATCGTTTTTGTGTTGGTTCAAAATCCCGTCCCACCACGCAGTCTCCCGGTCTTGATTGGAAAAATGAAAGGTGGGATCCCCGATCACATGGTTTTCAAGATAGGTGTTGAACTGATGCCACTGACCCACACGGGCTCCCCGGGGGATTATGCCGATCAGTTCGTTTGGCCAGATATCCTGTTTCACATTCACTGTATTGGCCACACCCACAAGTGTTGCACCCTCTTCCATGATGTAGGTCCCCGAAATGTAGTTTTCCATGAAAAACTGCCCGTTATAACACTCATCAAAAATGACCATCCGTGCCATGGGATCGGTTTCTTCAATATCGGTGCTGTAAATATCCATGGCTGCATAATACAGGGAATCCTGCCGGATGGATTCGGGATCGTAGAGTCCTTCAAACCATTCGTCTTTTACGTGATACTTGTCCTGATAGTACTTCCGGGTTTCTTCAGCCTTTTCTTCGCCGTAGCGTTCCCGGGCCGTGCGGATTTTGCTCCTAAAATGGCGTTGAATATACTCCGCGGCCATGGGTGGACTTTGGGGTGTTTCAAGTCCAAGAAGGTATTGTGTATCATATCCTCCATGGCAGTGAAAAACCGCCAGATCCAGGTCGGGATGCTGCAATTCATCCAGAAGAATGGCTTTCAAGTCCTGGCTCATGGTATGATAATAATTTTTCAAATAGGCTCCGGGAAGGTAGAGTTGAGGAAACTGTTCTTTCAGCATATAGAGCTGATCTTCCCAGGCACTGAGGGATTCACTGTGGTATCCGTGTCCCGCAAAGGTGATGGCGTGGTCCAGTGCGTTGCTTTCATATTTCGCATCTGCCGCCTTTTTCAGATAAGCGGCGATATCCTCATATTTTTCATCGGAAAGACGGGGAGAGATAATACGGCCACTGTAAATATCCTTATCAATCCGTTGGGGAGAATCTGCCCGCAGGGAGTAATAAAAAAGGCGGGAATCACTGGTATCCCGGCTGATAAAATCAAAACGCAGGTCCGGATCGTCGTAAAAACGGTCCGAAGCAATGGACGAGCGCTGCATGTCTTTAAACCGCACCGGATCCATTTTAAAAGCTGAGGTTAGGTGCTGGGCATCCCGGATCATGGGAACGGGGATATCGCCGATAAAAACAGCTCCTTCCGTTGCCGGATCTTGTCCAATCATGGCAACGATACTGTCCTTGATTTCATCGGGGTTCTCCCATGACTTGCTGAAAAGTGTAGGTTTCATCCCGTCATACCGGAGGGCTTCCAGATAGGCCGTCAGTTCCTCACGGACATGTTCATGGGTTTTATCATCGATAAACACCAGAATACCCGGTTTTTCACCGGTTTCAGGTGTCAGCTTGTGGCTCTTTACCGTTGAGTGAGTGCATCCGGATATCAGGATGGTCAGCAACATAAGGGCTGTGGTTATACGCTTCATAAAACAGATTCTCCTTTTATTCATACTTCGGAATGAGTGTCATTTTCACAAGAAATTGATCCCGCCGGGCGTGGATGGTATGATGATCATCCCAATCTGCCAGCCAGGCATAGGAAGCATCCAGGCGGACAGAAAAACGGGGCAGAATATTGGTTTCAACGGATGAACCGGCTTTCACAAGTGTGTTCCCGGCCGTCATGGCCCAAGCTTCATCCTCCAGAAATGCCGGGGGTATACTGTAAAACTTCTGTTCCAAGCGGGATTCACCTGAAACTTCCTTCAGGGCTGCCACATAAAAACAGGATACTAATCCAGATGCCGGATCTTTTTGCACCTGGAGTTTCGGTCCCATCATAAGTTGTTTGCCGTAGAGGCCTCTTCCATGAAATGAATCTTCACGCCATGTTTCAAAACCCTCAAGGTTTACACCGGCAGTCAGAAATGATGTATAACCCAGATTTATTCCCGCGAAGGCAGTTACTTCCGTCAGGTTTCCTTCATATAGTGTCAGGGGAAAATCGGGATGTGTGGCTTCAGACATCACGGTGTGTCCTTCTGCAGACAACACCGGGGAGACGAAAGAGCTCTGGTGCATTTGAACAGCGAAATCCCAGTTGATTCGCCGGGTTGTCCAGGAACCCTGAGGGATGGCATCGGTCCCTTCGTCTTCGGCTTCACCCCGGCTCCATTCCGCCGATACTTCTCCTTTTAGGGATGATTCTGCGGGAAGTGTGGTTTTCATACCGGCAGACAGGGAAAATCCCTGACGCGTCTGCAACCGTTCATAACTGGTTTGCCCCCGGTAAAAAACAGGTTGGCTGAACCCCCGGTACAACATAAAAACCGGTGTAAGATTCTGTTCAAGGCTATATTTTACGGTTTCAATCTCTTCCTTGAATTCAAATAAAGAGGCTGCAAGGCTCAGGGCCTGCTTTTCGGAATGATAGTACAGTCCGGATATCAGTTCATACCCGTTTCGTTTAACACCCGGTTTAGGAAAATTCTGCTTGATCTGTTCATCCACCAGATATGTGAGTCCCAGTCCTCCTGAAAGTGATTCAGACAAGGGCTTTTGTATGTCCAGAGTCCATTGAATGCCGCTCATGTGCCAGTCCCCGGTGGTGGAATCAGCCAGATAGATTGGAATGCCTGCGTTGAGGGTGCTGTTGTGACGAAAAAGCCGGTCATATTCCCGGTTTTCCCGATACGAAAAGGTACCAGAAAAAAGTGTTCCATCCTTCAGTGCTTTATACCCTGCCGCCGTTATTGTGTGGAACGTCGCTGCGTCGGGTTCAAAGGGGTGATGAATGGAACCGGATATATTGGTGAGTCCATAACGATACCATGAACCGTTCGGATCCGACGTCACAAGGGATGCCGGGTTGTTAAATTCCCTGCTTGTGGCATGCACAACAGGGGATCCTTTAAAATATTCCACAGGGGAAGTGCCGGAGAGTCCCGTTGACAGACCCATAAAGAGGCATAAAACCGTCCACATCCATCGTCTCATCATTGGGGCACCTCCCCGGGCGTGAGCTCCTGGCTGGTGATGAAATCAAAACTGCTGTTGTTGCTGTCTTTCAGGATGACCCGTCCATCCACGGCCACCGTATCCACAATCCGGGAAACAGACTGGGTTGTATAGGCCGGCATGCCTCCCGCAAGTCCGGCATCGATGGCAGCACTCAGCCGCTTTTTATCCATCTGGGACGTGTTTTCCCGATAATCTACCCCGTCAATCACACTGGTCACGGGAATCAGCAAGCGTTCAAAATTATCATAACCGTATTTATAGGGATCTTTCACTTTTACAAGAAGAAGCGCATCATTAAAAACCGAGTAGAGAAAATCAATACCGTACTTGTGATGTATCTGGATCATATCCACGGCATCGGTGTTGTTCACGTCCCCCTGGTCTTTCACATAGTATTCAAAATCCGCGTCTGTAAGATCGATGGAACTCTTGTTGTATTGGGTGTGATTAATGGCATCCTGGGCAATGACCACTGCCTCGCCGGGTTCCAGGGGATAATCGGTTCCGGACCCTGGAAACATATATGCATGAATGGCATGAAGGTACGAATCCTCGGCAAAACCATAGTCTGTATCACAAATGATAAGGCTATCCAGATACTGGGTTGTTTCGGAGTTGTTGTAAATTTCCAGAAACTGATCATGAAAATAATTGGGGATAGGGTCGGGTTTTGAGCCGCTGTAATAAATTTCTGAAATCACCAGGCTTCCTGAACGTGAACGGGAAAGGGGAACGGTAATCGTAAGGGTTTCTCCGGGTTCTGCAAAAAGAATCACGTTAGAAGAATCCCCGTTCAGGGTCCACATTTCGTTCCGGTTCAGAACTTCCCAGATCTCTTCTGTTTTCAGCGGGCGGGAAACAGAGATGCTGTACCGGTCCGGTAGGACGGCATTAAAAGTGGCCGTTCCCAGCGAATCAGTAACGGTTGTGAGCTTATTTCCGTCAGTCAATGAGAGGAGCGTTACGGTGGCTCCTTCCGTACTATTAAAGGATCCGGTGCTGAAAACCGTTGTATCCTGCAACTGGATTTTCAGATTAAAATGGGCGGAATTCGGGGACTCGGGGACATCCACACATGCCCAGGTAAAAAGGAAAAGTATGCTGAGTAACCATGTATACTGTTTCATTCCTGACTCTCCCGGAGTGTGAAGAGAGGATTCATCTGGACACTCAGTTCAAGGCCAAAGTAAAGGTCCGGATTTTGTTTCAGGTAGGATTCTACAGGTGTCCGTTTCCGCCGGTAGAGGGGATGAGAATTAAAAAAATTATTCACAAAAAAGCTAAGCCGGGCATTCTCACCAAGTCCTTTTGTCGCCCTGAAGTTAAAAACCCAAATGTTTTGAACATTTTCAGTTCTAAAATTATAGGCAGGTTGTGACCGGACAAAGGCAGATCCTTCCTCTTCCGTGAGGAGTACTCTGTTCCCACCGGGAGTCAGGTACCCCACCGCCAGAGAATCCTCCAGGCCCAGGAAACGGTCCCGGTCAAAAACCACTTGCTGTGCGGAAATCGTCGCCCAGGCACCCAATTCCTTGAGTCTGAAATCCAGGATGTAATTAATCAGAAATTTGTCTGCTTCCATGGTGATGGGTTTCCAGTAAGGCTTAATCCGTTCATCCAGGCCGGGGTCATAGCGGTAGGTGGTGGCATAATCATACGCGTTTTCTTTTTCACTGGTCGTATAGATATAGGATCCTTCCAGGCGGAGCTGCATATTCAAAGGGGTCAGGGGTCTGGATTGGATACTGGCTTCAATTCCCCGGGAATAGGTCGTCAGACTGTTTTCCCACACCGAATACGTTGTAAAAACAGAGTCTGTGACCGGCATGTCCGGATCATCCCGGTCATATTTGTATTCAAAAATAGGGCGGCTCAGGGTAGTGGCAAAGCCATGGTCTGTTACATTGCTGAAAGCCGTCAGGGAAAAACCAAAATTTCCGATTTTCTGGTCTATACTGGCTTCTATCTTATTTTGCACAGACGCTTTCAGATCCGGATTTTCCAGGCTGTAGATATAGGTGGATACGATAACCCGGTTGTTGAGGATATCATTGATATCGTCCACATCAAAGTAGATGGGGTTGGGATATAGCATGCCGAGGGATGGGCTTTTGGAAGTTCGTCCATAGCCGATCCGGAATCGGGTATCCTGAAAGGGGGAGAGCATGAGATTTATTCTTGGATTCAGCCCGGATCCGTGATGGGTCCCGGCAAAATGATCTTTGCCGTACATATCGTAACGAATGCCCAGATTCAATTGATAATCCATAAGAAGCCGGCCTTCGATTTTATCCTCGGCATAAAAGCTGGTCGTGGATAAACCCGGGATATCGTCATAAGGCCGGGGGCGTTCCCGTTTATTGCTGCTGACCGTCGGCGGTTTCAGGGGATCATAGATCCGCCCTTCTCCGTCATTAAATTCAAGACGCCAGGTAATACCCGCAAGAAAAGTGTGGGTTGTTTTATGGAGGATGAGTTCCTGGTTATAATTTAAATCCTGATATATATTCCAGGCACGGCCTTTTACAGAGAGTTCAGAGATATAATTCTGGATATAAATTCCCTCTTGCCACCCTTCAGTCATTCTGTCCGAAACATAGGTATGGTCTGTACTGATGAGTTGTTTCCGGTATGAATTCTGACGGGTCATATTGACTGAAAAATTGTAATCCAATTTTTGGGATGTGGAGAGCAGATAGGTGCTTTGGTTGCTGAACCGCAGCGTATAATCCCGGTTATACTTCACCGTTTGGTACAGATCGTCCGGGCGAAGCCCCCTTTCATCAAAGGAGCGCGTATAATAGAGTCTGTTTTTCAATGTGAGGATATTATCCATAAGAACAGAAGTCATGCTGATCTGTCCCGCCAGGCGCGAATAATTTTCTTCGGGAATACGGATATTGCGCACACTGTGGGCATAATTGGCATTATAATCGAATTGTTGCCCGAAAAGAGAAAAACCGCCCCCCAGATTTGCTTCCTGATTGTTGAAATTGTATTTGATTTTCAGGCTGTGTTTCCGAAGGCCGGTTTTTGTTTTGACATTCACAATGCCGGAGGTAAGGTCACCGTATTTCACAGAGGGGATCCCGCGGATGACTTCCACCTCTTCCAGGTTATCGGCGGGAATTTGTCTCATATCCAGACCGGAGTTGGCAGTGGCCAGTACATCTCCGCTGCTTGTGGTTGTTTTGGTATCCAGCTGTAAATTGGCATTGTTGGACAAGGGAATATTATCAATAATAATCTGGGTGCCGAAAAGTTCATTCGATTCCGCATCGCTGTCTGTCACATTATTCCGGATGGAAACCTGTTTTTTTTCTGCCATTCCGGGATTTTCAAAACGCTGTCCCGGGACCAGCAGCATCACATCCCCCAGACTGGAAGCCTGCAGGTGTTCAATTTCGCCACTGCTGATCCGCGTGCTGGTTTCCACGGCATCCGGAATCAACTCCCTTTCCGCCAGGACCACCACATCGCCGATTTTGAAATAATCCAGAGTCATCCGGACCGTAATATTTCTGGAATCTCCCGGAGGAACAGTGACTGTATCGGAGTATGTTTTATACCCCATATAAGATACGGTAAAAGGGACCTCCCCTGCTTCCAGGCGGATGCTGAAATACCCGCTTTCATCGGTACTGCATCCTGTTTGCTGACGGGGTATGATAACATTGGCAGCCTGAAG
>JASGMP010000088.1 GCA_030156395.1 Fidelibacterota bacterium | reverse complement strand
TCTGCCGCTGCGATTTCACCGCCCCCGGTGGAATAAACCTCCTGCCCTGTGATGGAATCCTTAAATGATAGTTCCCACTCGCCCGATGATACATTCCCCTGGTTCAAAATGGATATGTAAGCTGTAACTGTATATCCTTCACAGAAAATCTCCTTGAAAGAAACATCCAGGAAGGGACCATCAGGCCGGCAAACACTGTTCCGGTATCCCGGAGTTCCTCCTGCCACGAGACTAACCCGCCAGAGCCCATCATCATCCCGTTCCATGGAATATCCTTCCGGTAAATCTGTAACAGATATACAAGAATCGACGATATGTCCTTCGGCATTTAGAAGCCGGTATACTTTCTCTGTACTGTTACTCAGGCCATAACTCCCAAACCGGCTGTCTTCAATTGTAAACAGTTTTGTTGAATCGGGTATCACCTCATCATATTCTCCGGCATAATCAGGATCCAGAATCAATCCATACTCACCAGGCAACAGGAGGGAATCCCCCGGCATCAGAAGCATATCCACATCTCCCGGATCCCCAAAAGACCAGCTTTTCAGACTCACAGACTGATCCCCGGTATTCAGAATTTCCACATATTCCCCACTGTTTTCGGAAAAGACAGGATCAATCATCATTTCCTGAATCCTTACCGTTTGTGACAGACCTCCAACAATTGCTCCAAGACACATTGTCATGATTTTGACAACCCATTTCATACACAAGTATACAACAACCTAAAAACAAAAGCAAGTTAATATTATAAATTTAATTTATTAATATTGTTATAAATAGTTGGACATATATTTAACCCCTGATATAATCGTAAAGAGAAAAAAGAGGGGGAAAATCAAGCAGACCCGGGGGAGGCCTCCTGTGCGACGGATTTTCCAGCGGGTCTGCATTTCTGTATAAGAGCTCTATTTTTAAGAATAAATCGAGGTCAGTTCAACGCCGGGATAGTAATGCTTCAGGATTTCTTCAACAGAGTATCCTGCCAAGGCCATCCCCAGGGCTCCGATCTGGCACATACCGGCTCCGTGTCCCCACCCGGCGCCGTGAAAGATGAATTCTCCGGGGATATCCTTGCGGATTTTCCTCTTTTCAACCACAATGGCAGAACTATACAGAAATTTCTTGTGGAGAATACGACGGGCTTCATAATCCGATTTGATTTTAAGTGTCTCGTCTTCTTCCCTTTCATTTATCACGTTAATTCCCATAAGAATCATTCTTCCGGATCCTCCGCGCTGAATGGGGTAAATATCTTTTACTGCCTTAATATGTAATCCCAGCTTATCATTTATATTTTCCGTCAGTTCTTTATTGGTCACCGTCACGGTCCACCGAAAATAGCGGGATTCTTCATCCACACTGCCCAGATATTTTTTTAAATCCCTGGAGGGAACATAGGCTTCGCTGCAAAACGCTTCAGGATTTCCCAGTATCCATTCCCGGGCATTTTCTTCAATTGTCAGGTCCGGAGGATTTTCGGTTTCCGGCATATCCTTCAGATTTTTCATATAAGGATGAGGATCTCCAAACCAAAGGTTTTCAAAGCGCTCCATCACCCCGCCGCAGGACTTGGAATAACGGGCATCCACCATCTTTCCTTCATATAGGAGCACTTTTCCCCGTGTTTTATGGGCCCCCTCTTGTGAATGATCCGTCAGGTTATTCAGTCCCTGATAACGCTGGCAGCAATCATCATTACAGACATCGATTCCCAGGCTGATATGCTTTTGCTCCACATTGGCCAGCATCCAGCTCCGGGCGACAATGGTCTGTGCTTCTATCAGGGCTGTAGGACAATCAGCGCCCATTTCCGACGTTGCTACACACATCAGATATGTTTCCAGATTCAGCTCGTTAACCACAAGCAATGTATCTTTATGTCGTGTGATTTCTATTTTATCAGGAAGATGGACCATGATATATTTCTTCCAGTGAAAACTCCTGCCGGTAATTACCGGGTGAACTCCCAGGCCATGATCCCCGCGGATCTGTTTAAAAACAATTTTTTCCGCCTTGACAAAGGGTGAATCCTTAATCTGAATCCCTTTTTCGGCCACCCGGAAAACAAGCTGTGCACCCGGTTGTGGATCTGCCAGGGCACCGTCCACTTCCATAATAAAACTGCCATCAGCAGGAAATTCTATCTGAATTTCCTGCTGATCATCTTCTGGTAATACAATTCCTACACGCAACCGCGGTTCTTTTTGAGGGATCACTCCGGGTTCCAACATAGCGCACCTTCCATTTCGTGAAAAAAATTATCCTTCCATTGATAACCATGCATCCACTGCCGCTCCCAAGGCAGGGGCTTCACGGAGTTTGGAAAGGACAATACGGTTTTCGTTAAATGTATTGTGTTTAAGATAATGCCGTTTGAATTCCTTTGTCAAGTTTTCATTTTCTAAAATGAGTTCACCCAAGTGACGGATCATTGGTTCCCACATCTGATTTTTTCCTCGGGATGCTTGCAGATAATCTCCCAGTCTCTGACCAATTATGATTTTATCCAAAAGGGTTCCCATATAGGGATGCCGCGAGATGAGCTGTGTCCGGGCTGGATTTACAAATTCAAACGGTTTGTTGGATCCTGCATAAAGAGTGGATATCCTTTCGAACAGGAGCTCTGCCAAATAATGGCTGATATCCTTCATCGTTTTAGAGGCTGCTTCCTCCCCCCGAATCGCTTTCTCCATGATCTGAGGCGCATAGATCTTCTGCTGATTCAGTTCGGCTAGCGAAATACCGGAATACTCACTATAAATGCTTTGTATGCCGGCAGCAGAACAATACCGCTCCAAAGACTTTCCGCTTTCAGCTTTCATCTCCCAGGTTTTGGCCATCCAGGATTTGATGGCATCAAAAGGAACCAGCCGCCCCCTGAGTTTCAAAGCATCTGCCACTCCGGTGCCGCCACCCAGATAATAGCTGTTTTCCACTCCCCGAAACTGTCCCTGAGAGGAATACTCCTCTCCCAAGCCACAATAATCTGCATCCGATCCCAAATGATGTATTGAAGATGCCAGCGATACATCATTTAGCACGATTCGGTTCTCAATGATAGCAGCATATTCAGGCATGCGGGGACCGTTTGCCAGGACGCTGATTCCCCGCTTGTCTTTTGTTTTCAATCCGGGCATGCCGATGCCAATGAGAGCTTTCTTTCCGGGGTTTGCTTTGACTATCTCAATAATTACATCCGCCGTTGCATACATATAAGCTAATCCTTGACGCTTTTCCTCATCTGTCAAATGAATGCCATCCTCCATCTCTTTAAGCTGAATTTTGATATCCACCGGCCTGAATTCCGGATCATAATAATCATATTCACTATATTCTTTCTGAACATTCATATCGCCCAGCTCAAATGTCCCGTCCTCTTTCCGATCAACTGTCCATCCGCTGACTTTTGTGGCACCTCCGTCAATTCCTATTATCAACAAATCCTGTGTCATAACTGACTCCCCTTTTCAATCGTTGGAAAAACAGCAGGCATGATTCCACACCTGCTGTTGATATGGTTAACCTCTCTTTCAAACAAACAGAGAGGTCTTATTCATTATTTTTTTTCCCGATCCCGGTTAAAAACTTGTCGCCGGAGTATGGCCTCCCGGCGCATATCGTCTTTGGCATTGTCGTTCCGGTCCACCGTGTTCTGATCAATTGCATGATCCGTACCACCACCATGACGCACCACTTCATAGATGGGATCCCATACACGGCCAATCCGGTAATACTCGGCAATTTTATTGACCATCTCATAATCCTCACCATAGTTCCGGGCATGAGAATCATCATTAATACTGAAATAACCCATCTCCTTGATCACGTGAATGGGAATACACCGGGGAGCTCCGGCACCGTTAATCCGGAGTAGGTTGTTCCGGCCATTATCATCTGTCCATTCATCATGGGTCACAACCGGGATATCTTTCATCCGGGCCAGCTCACCGTTGTTTTTCTTTTCCCAGACCTCATAAGACCCGATCACCATGCCGATTTCCGGATCAGATTCAAATACTTTCAACACCTTTTCCACGGCATCAGGTTTCAGGCGGTCATCGGAATCCAACTGGACATAGTATTTGGCCCGGGACATTTTGGTTCCGATATTCAGGCAAAGACCGATGTTATTGATATCCAGTACAACCAAGCGGACTTCAGGTTTTTTGCTGTCATATTTTTCTCCACCTTTCATGTATTTCCGGACCACATCTGCCGTAGGATCTTCTTCTCCCCCGTTGACCATGACAATGCACTCAATATCCTGAATGGTTTGTGCCTGGACGCTTTCAATGGCGGTGCCGATAAACTCCGGCCGGAAACCGACAGGAATAATCACCGATGCAATCAGTTCCGATTTTTGGGCCGGTGGTGCCTGGTGATCCCGGAAAACCCCGGGAGCCAAATAGGCATCGATTCGTTTAAGATGTTCAGTCACAACCCGCTCAGCTTCCAGCTGAACATCTTTACCGGCCAGAAGATAATCGAAGACATTGGCTTTTTTACCGGCAGACTGTACACGGTACAGGGATCCATTGTACCGGTTGGCAATGCGGACAACCCGCTGCTTTTCAGATAATTTCAGTCGCATATCATACATCACGTTGTATTTGACCGTTTCATCAAAACCACCCACGGCTTCAAGTGTCTTTTTCCGGATAAAAAAGGCCTTTCCAAAGTCCATATTATCCCGAACCCGGCCGATATGGTGATCCAATAGGTGCTTTTCTTCCACCTTGCCCTGGTCTTCCAGCTCATAACTGGCATAAAAAAGACCGGCATCTGGATGGCGTTCCGCTGCCATCATGAAGGCATCCACTGCCGCTTTACGCAAAAGGACCGGTGTTGCCATGTTATCCAAGAGAAGGATAAACTCCCCTTCAGCTACTTTCAGCGCCTTATTCAACATAGCAGATAATCCATCGTCCTGGCTGGTGGGGACAGTTTTCAATGGTCTGGCCCCTTGTACCACCTTTTTTAATTCTTCCGGTTCATGGGTTATCCCGATTAATTCAACTTCATTGTTCCGTTGTTGAACCATTGCCTGCACAGTGGCTTCCAACTGTTCCCGGGTTTGCCCGGACCCACTGTTGAAATGGAATAGAATGCTTGTTTTAGCCATAGAACCTTTCCTCTTTTATGATTGTCTCAGTAGAATCCTGTATAAAATGGGAATTGTTGCCCATGAAATCCACATCTTTTTTGTAGTTATAGAATGAACAACCATTGCTTATAAATTCTTTCCCGACTCATCCCAGATAATCGGGCGGATCTTTCAAGGACCTTACCCTTAAAACCCCATCCCTTACCCATTTGTTCCGCATTCTTCTTCCATTTTTTTTAGAAGGATGTTTACCGCCTTGTTCATTTCATCCTGAAAGGTCTGATCTTCAAGATCTTTCAGATTGATCCGGACATTCAATGCCGCGCCTTGTATGGCAGCCTGGGCCATCAGGACACCTACCTTTGCATCGGATTGTGAATTTTTATTCCCTTTTTCTTCTGTCTCACGGCATAAGCGAAGGGTCTGATATGAGAGTTCCATGACATTTAATGGAATACGACAAGCCTGTTTCATCGCGTCTTCGACTGCTTTTTTCCGAACTTTTTGCTGATCTTCACTTTTTTGGGGCAGGCGATAGGCATCCATCACGGCATTGAAGGCACGGGTATCTTCATCAATGGCCGACAGGAGTTTATCTTTCAGCTTTTGGGCTTCTTCAGGAAGGACCAGCATCCGTTCCCGAACATCCTCATAACTTTTTTTCCCAGCTGTCAGGTGAGCCACCATGGATGCGAGCCCTGCCGCCAAAGCTCCGGCAAGTGCACTCACACTTCCTCCTCCGGGTGCCGGTGTATCTATAGACAACAAATCAGCAAAATCACATATTTTCATGCCTGCAAGAGTTTCTTTGTCTGGATCCTGTACACAATATTCAATGATTTTTTTCTCCGGTTCAAAAGGAGAGAGTTCCGAAAGCCCCAGGCTTTGTACGGCCATGCGTATCCGTTCCTTTTCAGGATATCCCGTCGGTTTCCCCTGGCGTTTTAGGTAATAGTCTCCTGCCTCCAAAATGGCTTCCAGGGGAATAAGTCCAACCAGTTCAGACCCGGTGACACGCAGGCCTCGTTTGGCCGCTTCTTCCACCACCGTTTCAAAAGCTTTGTGAATAGGTGTCACGTGGTAATTCGTCAGATTGATGGAGACCTGGGCACAATCAAAGGCTTCCATGTACCAACCCACAGCCTTGCATTCCTGAAGAAGTCCGGGAGTCCGGACAATCTTTCCCTCATCATCCCGTATGATCTTTCCGTTCTCATCCCGCTTGGCCCGGCCTTTTTCCCGGATATCAAGGGCAATATCATGAGCTAGTTTTCGATCCCGGGTATTCAGGTTGACATTATAAGCAATAAGAAACTCCCGGACACCGATGACCGTCGCCCCGGATCGTTCATTAAAAATCGCCTCACCAAAATCCGGGGCCCAGTCCGGATCTTTCAGCTTCTCCGCCAGTCCTTCATATTCCCCGGACCGGATATCCGCCAGATTCCGCCGTTCAGGACGGGAAGCGGCTTTTTCATATAGGTAGACGGGAATTCCCAGTTCCCTGGCAACCCGCTCTCCCAAACGTTTTGCCAGATCAATGCATTCATCCACCGTTACACCCGTCACGGGTACAAACGGACACACGTCTGTGGCTCCTAAGCGGGCATGGGCACCGGTGTGATGCCGCATATCTATTCGCTGGGATGCCGATCGGATTCCCTGAAAAGCTCCTTCAAAAACCGCCTCCGGTTCCCCGATAAAAGTCACTACCGTGCGGTTTGTATCTACACCGGGGTCCGTATCCAGCACACGGATTCCCTCAACCGAGGCAATATCACGGACAATTTCATCAATCAATTGCTTATCACGTCCCTCACTAAAATTGGGGACACACTCTATTAATTTCATAATCACCTCATTTCAATAAACCCTGAAGGAAAAAATAAACGGCCACCACAATAATCAGCATTATCAAGGTTCCCCAAAAAGAACGGGGGGATTTCCGTCGCTGCATATACTTTGAAAAATCAAAACGCTTATCTTCATCCTCGTCATGAATTACATATTTCCCGGGTCTTGGAAGATGCATGCTCTCTCCTTGATGATAGTAATTAAATAATTTACATGATTTAAGGCGAAGATGAAAGGGGAGGGGAGATGAATGATGAATGATGAATGATAAATTAAGAATGATAAATTAAGAATGATGAATGATGAATGATGAGTTGGGTTCAAGCACCACTTCGTGGTGTTCA
>JASGMP010000009.1 GCA_030156395.1 Fidelibacterota bacterium | reverse complement strand
GAATTTGCCTCCCTATACTACGGCCTGGGTGCCAAAGTGAAACTGATGGATGATGTGCAGGTAGGCATTCGTGTACCGGTTGGACTCGTTCACGAGCTGGAGAGTGCTCCCATTGATATTTTTCTGGAAATCGTACCCGGATTGAATCTGATTCCTGAAACCAATTTTGGAATCAATGGCGGCCTGGGTGTCAGATACTACTTCTGATCATAAGATTTTCAAATGATCTCGTGCAAATCCGCTTCACAGGGGGCGGATTTTACTATCACATCCATAATAATTGGAATGGAGGAAAATATCACATGATCATTACACGAAAACTTGCTGAAACACCCATTATGGAAACGGCTCACGGTGTGGATGCCCGGAATCTTTACAATACTGAAAATGCCGTAGTAACCATCATCTCCCTGAAACCCGGACAATCTCTGAAACGTCATATCACACCTGTGGATGTGGCTTTTTACGTTTTAAAAGGGGAAGGGATCGTCGAAATAGGGGAGGAAAAAGAGACCATTGAAGAAGGGACACTAGTTGAAAGTCCGAAGGATATTCTTCACTGCTGGTATAATGAAAGGGGTGAAGACTTGGTTTTTATGGTTATCAAAGTCCCCCGGCCTATAAAAAAGACGACCTTTGTTTCATCATAAATATTAAATCTTAACCTCAACCTCAACCTCAACCTTAATCTTAATCTTAATCTTAACCTTAATCTTAATCTTAATCCGTGGAGAATAGCGGGATCGAACCGCTGACCTCTTGAATGCCATTCAAGCGCTCTCCCAGCTGAGCTAATTCCCCATTACGTCAAAAAGCCTGAAAATATAATCAGATCAAAATTGGCAGGCAAATGAATTTTCCGTAACTTCTCCGGTGTAATAATGAAGAGATATCAACATGAAGGCAGGGATATGATCGAAGCGGATCAAACACCAGAGACAAACCAGAAACTTCCTGAAATGAGTTTCTTGGATCATTTGACAGAATTGAGAAAAAGACTATTCTATAGTATCCTGGCGATAGTTGTGACAGGTCTGGGTTGTTTCATTTACGCAAAAGAGATGATAGATTTTCTGATTCATCCTGCCCTTATGTTGAATCCCCCCATCCACCTACAGGTCCTGAAAGTCCAGGGGATGTTTATTGTCCAGGTTTTGGTGGCTTTCGTTGGCGGGTTGGTCCTGTCAATTCCCATCCTTGTCTATCAAATCTGGGCCTTTGTTAAGCCCGGTTTATACAGGAAAGAACGTAAATGGGTGGGACTCTTAATCGTGTTTACATTTTTCTGTTTTATTGCCGGAGCTGCCATAGCCTATTATCTGATGCTCCCCCTGGCTCTCCGTTTTTTTATGAATATCAGTCAGCCATACTCTGTTTCCCCAATAATCGCTATTGATTACTATATTCGCTTCGTAGTAATGCTTATGCTAAGTGTGGGCGTGGTGTTTGAATTGCCTGTCCTAAGTTTTATTCTGACCAAAATGGGGATATTACATGCTGATTTTATGAAAAAAAGCAGAAAATATGCACTTATTGTCATCTTCATTCTGGCCGCAATCCTGACGCCTCCTGATCCCTTTACCCAATTACTGATGGCGGTTCCCCTGATCTTTGTGTATGAAATCAGCATAACAATCGTCCGCTTCTCAGAAAAAAGTTCAACTTGAGTTTTTGCCTTCATTTCTTTAATATCACTTAGAAATTGAAAATAAATTGAAACCTTTTTGACATATATGCATTGAAATATCAAATAACGTGAAATGGAGGAGAAATGCGTAAATATCTGCTTGTATTGTTTGTTCTGGGATTTCTGGTCGGGTGTTCCAGCAAAGAAGCCATTGAAGAAGCGGAGACAACAGAACAAGCACAACAAGACACTGTTGTTGCTCAGGAAGAGGGGAAACCGGCAGAAGCCGTAGTAGAGACAAAAGTAGAAAAAGAAACAGTTCCTGAAAAAGCTGTAGTTGAGCAAGAAGCTGTAGTAGAGACGAAAGCAGAAATAGAAACAGTTCCCGAAAAGGTTGTTGAAAAGAAAGCCACACCGATTTCTATGTCGGATAGCGTGAATGTGATCTATATGACCCGCCCCGGTGATTATTTGACGAAAATTGCCCTGAACGAATATGGTCGGGCGTCTGTCTGGAGAATGATCTGGAATTGGAACTACGAAAAAATCGGTGACAATCCGGATATTATCTTTCCTTTTCAGGAATATGACCTGAAAAAACCTCGGGAAGTGGCCAAACCGGTGAAATACGATCTCTATGATTATACCGTAGCTCAGGGTGAAACTCTCTGGAGTATCGCTGAAAAAGAATATGGCAATAATTATGCCTGGGTGGTGATTCTCAGAGATAATTATGATAAACTGGGTAATGAGTATAATACCCTGAAACCGGGAACAGTTCTTCAACTCAGAACAAAATTGTACTAGATGTGAGTTCATTTTAAAAGAAAAGCCCCGGATTCCGGGGCTTTTTCCTGTAGTATATGTTTTTTTAAATATGGATGATTAAATCTTCATGGGCCAGCATCAATTCCAGTTCGGAATCGGGGTAATTTGCCCTTTTGTATTCAATAGCTCGCCTTAACATGCAGTATATTTTGTAATCATCATTATCTGGTTCATGGTGGAAGAGTGCCAGTTTTTTGACACCACAGGAAATGGCAAAATCTACACCCTGCATCGCCGAACTGTGTCCCCAGTCTTCCTTGTGAAGCGCTTCCTCCATGGTGTATTGGGCGTCGAATATTAGTAATTCTGCGTCTTTAATGAATGCCTTATGACGGTCTATAAAATCTTCTGTTAGATTTTTATATTCTGAATCTGTGGCATACACAAAGGATTTCCCTTGATGGCTTATTTTATAACCAAAAGAGTCTCCAGGATGATATTGAAGGATATTACTTATGGTAACATCTCCCAGTTTATAATCACTGTTTTTTTCCAGAGTGACAAAGACTTTTTTGGAAGCCATGTGATTGAGTGATATGGGAAAGAAGCGGAAATCCTGTTGATATTCAAGGCGTTCTTTGAAATTGGGGTGTGGACTGTAAAAGGTTATGGTGTTTTGTGGTAGAAACGCAGGCTTGAAAAAGGGAAATCCAACAATATGGTCCCAGTGGGTATGACTCATGAAAATATGGATATCCAAAGGATTTCCATTTTGTTCATGTTCATTGATATAATTGCCCAACTTAACCAGTCCGCTACCCATATCCAGTATAATCAGTTTGTTATCAGCACGGACCTCCACACAAGCTGTATTTCCACCCACAAGCATTCTTTCCGTAAATGGCAGTTCCTGAATGAATTTTTCCCGCAGCGGTTCTGTGGATATATCCGCTTTTGATGCCTGCTCAAGAATGTTTCGTATTTTGTGGGTATATTCCTGGTTCGATATCGGTGTTGGCAAAGAACCTCGAACTCCCCAAAAACGGACTTTCATAAACGTCTCCGTGTAAAATTAATAAGTTAAATAAAGGTATTGATTTTTATTGAATGTCTGTGTGATATGTCTCACGTTTATAGCTTATTTTATGCTAAGTTTAATATACTTAATTCAATTTCACGAAATCAATTGAATAAGATAGTTCTACTCATTTTATGGCCTATTGTCCTAAATTACCCTTTGAAAATTAGAGAGGAAGTATGAAACACCTATTGTTTTTTCTCATCATTCTATCAATTTCTATTGTTGCCTGTACACCGCAGGAAGATCCTGCTGCATCAAAACTGGATATGATCCCCTTTATTCGGGTTTATCAGGGTGATTCCACCACTGTTTTACTGTCCGATTTGTTTTATGCGGATTCTTACGAGTCCATAAGTTTTCAAAGTGATGATGCATTCAGGGTCCGTTATGATTCAGTGAATGCCAGCATCATAATTCATGCATTTGCACCCCCTAAAACGGTTGCCCTTCTTCCCTTCACGTTTCAAAACACCGAATATGTGATTCCTTTAAAAATTGAATCCAAAATTCATAAGACATTTGTTTATCGCCCCCAAAATACGCCGGAAGTTATTACGGTTTTCGGATCTTTCAATCATTGGAACCGACATGATATCTTTATGAAGGATATCAATCACACTGGCGTGTATACGGCTGATGTGCAGTTTGATCCTGGACGGTATGAATATAAGTTTTATGTGGATGGAGAAGAATTTTTGGATCCAAACAATCCGGATTCTCTGCCCAACGGATTGGGCGGTTTTAATTCCATACTTTCGGTAGACCCTGCTTTTCCAGGCAAAGAACCCTTTATTTTTCCTGATAAAATCGGTCCCAGAGAAAACGGCCGGATTGATTTACATTATATCATTGAGCGTGGGGATTTTAAAGATCCTCTCAATAAAACCCATATCATTGCTCTCTTTGATAATTACCGCATCTCCGAAAAAAATGTGATGGTCCTCGATGATGCCAATAAGGTGATCGTCAGCCTGAGTCCGCGGGATTTTTCCCTGGACGGACTCCACCGTGTGCGGTGTGTGCTGGCAAATAGTCATGTGAGAAGCAATGTGCTTGAGCTTTACCTGAAAGATGGGGAACTCTTGCCTTTGAAAAATGAAAAACTGGTTTGGAATGATGCCATTATTTATTCACTTATGGTGGACCGGTTTTTTAATGGAGATCCGGAAAATGACGATCCGGTGGATCATCCCCAACTGGCGGATCGCGCAAATTTTCAGGGAGGGGATTTGGCTGGGATCATGGAAAAAATCGGGGACGGCTATTTTAACCGTTTAGGGGTGAATACCCTCTGGATATCCCCAATTCAGGAGACAACCGATAAAGCTTTTCGTGAAACACCGGAACCCCATCGTTGGTTTACCGGATACCATGGATATTGGCCGGTTCATCCCCGAAATGTGGAACCCCGCTTTGGTACCCATGAATTGCTGAAAGAACTGATACAAAAAGCCCATAAAAATGGGCTCTGGGTTCTTAAAGATTTTGTCTCCAATCATGTCCATCAGGAACATCCCTATTTTCAGGAACACCGGGACTGGTTCGGACAGCTTGAATTGCCGGACGGCCGTATGAATTTACGTCTTTGGGATGATTACAGGCTTACCACCTGGTTTGATCCCTATCTTCCCAGCTACGATTTCGAAGGATCGCCGGAAGCTCTGGAAACTGTTACCAATGATGCTGTCTGGTGGCTTGATAATTACTCATTTAATGGCTTCCGCCACGATGCCGTTAAACATGTCCCCAACGAGTTCTGGCGTGAACTGACCCGTAAAATCCGCCAAAATTTTCCCGACCGGAATCTTTATCAGATTGGTGAAACTTTCGGCGATTATGATCTGGTCAGTTCTTATGTGACTAACGGCCAATTGAATGCCCAGTTTAATTTTAATCTCTACTGGCCTGCACGCATGGCTTTTGTCACCGATTCTTCCGATTTTAAAAATCTGGATAGGGACATGAAACGAACCCTGGATTATTATGGTCAGTTGCATGTGATGGCCAATATGATGGATAGCCATGACCAGCCGCGCTTTGCTGCCTATGCGGACGGGGACCTCCGTTGGGATGAAAATGCCGCTGAAGCAGGATGGCAACGGAATATCCAGGTCGATCATCCCCGTACCTATAAACTCATTAATCTGTATATGAATTACCTTCTGACAATTCCAGGCATTCCTATTATTTATTACGGGGATGAAATTGGTATGACAGGTGCAGCAGATCCCGACAACAGGCGGATGATGCGCTGGGGTAAAAATGTGAAAGAGGTGGAAAAGGAACTTCGTATGCAAATATCCCGACTGATAGATATCCGGAATACTCATTCAGCACTCCGGTATGGGGTTTTGTATACGGTGAAGGCCGATCCTGTGACCTATGCCTATCTCCGCAGGGATTTTCAAGAAACACTCCTTGTGGTGAATTATCGTAGCGATTCAGAAGGAATGATTACTATCGATCTGCCACCTCAACTTAACCTGCAACAGGTCCAGTCCCTTTATGGCTCAGATCTTGTGACGATAGAAGACAATTCATTGACGATGTATTCAAAACCGCTACAGGGACACATCTTACTTTTAAAATAACATGACACAACTTTTTGAAATATCGAAAACCTTTCATTTTGACATGGCACACCGCCTTTCTTTTCATCAGGGGAAATGCCGGCATCTCCACGGCCATACCTACACGTTGGAAGTCTATGTTCGGGGAATACCGGACCAGCATGGTCTTGTGATGGATTTTGGGGACTTAAAACATATTGTAAAGAAAGAGATTGTGGATATCCTCGATCACAGCGTGGCTGTCTACGAAAAGGATTTGACCTTAGTGGATGCTTTATCCGGAAAATTTCGTTCCGTGATGCTTCCTTTTGAAACAACCGCCGAAAATCTGTGTGCCTGGATTGCCCGTCGACTCCAGGCCCGGAATCTGGATATTTCTAAAATCATCCTATGGGAAACACCCACAAGCAAAGCCGTACTTACCCTGTAAACGACATATTTTCAAGCATTCAGGGAGAAGGTTTCTGGACAGGTCTGCCAGTGACATTTATCCGTTTTGCCGGATGTAATCTGGCCTGTGATTTTTGTGATACGGATTATTCGATGAAAGAAATCCTTACGACAGATGAAATACTTCGGCAGCTGGAGTCCTGGCCTGCCCGAACCGTCGTTCTAACAGGCGGTGAACCGCTGATACATCCGTTGAAACCCCTATTGAAAAGACTTCAATCCGCCCATTTCAGAATCCACCTGGAAACCAACGGGACATTTTCTGTTCCTGAAGGATTTTTTGACTGGATTGCCGTTTCACCCAAAACAGATAAGCCTGTTGTCAGGAAATGTCATGAATTGAGAGTTCTGCTTAAAAAAGGGGAGATCCCCCATGATTTTGGCATCAGGGCTGACCACTATTTTGTCAGTCCCGTAAACCCACCTCTTAATAATCCTCAAAAAATTGATCATGACAATCTCCGCTATTGCCTCGAATATGTATTGAGTCATCCCAAATGGCGTTTAAGTGTTCAACTACATAAATATTTGGATATTCCATGAAATCTCTGGTTCTTTTATCCGGTGGACAGGATTCATCAACCTGCCTGTTTTGGTCGCTTCGGCATTCAAATCAAACGGAGGCTGTGTTTTTTAACTATGAACAACGCCACAAAATCGAAGGAGAGTGTGCCCGCCGTCTTTGTGAGGAAAACAAAGTGCCTCTACATGTTCTGGATGTTCCTGCCTTTCAACAGATTGGCGGTACGGCAATGATTGAAGAAATGGATATTCAGATAACCAACAAAGGCGTGCCAAATACCTTTGTCCCCGGACGGAATATTGTCTTTCTCACCCTGGCAGCCTCCCTGGCGTACAGACTGAATTTTAACAGTGTTATTGTGGGGGTCAATGACGAAGATTATTCCGGATATCCCGATTGCCGGGCTTCTTTTATCCATATCATGGAATCGGCACTTCGTGAAGGTCTCGATTATCCTATTCAGATCAAAACACCCCTTCAGCATCTGTCCAAAAAAGAGATCTGGGCATTGTCGGACGAATTGGGGGTTATGCAAACCATAGTGGAAAAGACCCATACCTGTTACCATGGAGATCATTCCACCCGTCATGCCTGGGGTTATGGATGTGGAAATTGTCCTGCCTGCCTGCTGAGAAAAAAAGGTTATGAAGCGTATTTGCGGACACGCCATGAGAATTCTTGATTACGGTCGGATGATCAAATTCTCCCATTCCTTATTTGCCCTTCCATTTGCCATGGCATCCTTTACCTTTGCCGTAGATATGTTTTCTATCCCACCTGGTGTATGGCTGACAAAACTTCTTTGGATCCTGATGGCCATGGTTTCCGCCCGAAGTGCTGCCATGGGTTTTAACCGGCTGGCTGACCGGCGGCTGGATGCTCTCAATCCCAGGACCCGTACAAGAGAACTGCCTGCCGGGGTGATTTCGCCGGGGGCTGTCCTTGTGTTTGTTTCTGTATCTGCCCTGATTTTTCTCTTTTCCGCCGCCATGCTAAATTGGATCTGCTTCTGGCTGGCCTTCCCGGTCCTGGCTATTTTGCTGGGATATAGCTTTCTGAAAAGGGTGTGGGCGGGGACCCATTTTGTGCTGGGCCTTTCTCTTGGGATTGCTCCGTCGGGCGTATGGCTGGGTCTTACAGGTGAATTGCATATTATCCCGATTCTGATCAGTGCTGCCGTGGGGGTGTGGACTGCCGGGTTTGATATTCTGTATGCCATTCAGGATGTGGATTTTGACAGGCAGCATGGCGTCCATTCCATTCCGGCGGATATGGGCCTCCAGAAAGCACTTGTAATCAGCCGGCTCTGCCATGCTTTTATGGTGCTCTTCCTGGTCATTCTCCATCTTCTGTATCCAGCAGGATGGATTCTATGGACCGGGACAGGCATCATCAGCATTTTTATTATCTATGAACATTTTTTGGTTTACAGAAGTCATGACAATATCGGTAAGGCATTTTTTAATATGAACGCTTTGATTTCTCTGTTATACTTTGGATTTGTCTTATTGGATCGTATTTTTCTGTCATGAAAAATCCGAAAAAAATTATCATAGCAGTAACCGGTGCCTCAGGTGCTCCGCTGGCTGACCATCTTATCCGTCAGCTGGCGTACCGGATTCCGGAAATCCATATTATCTTTTCCTCCATGGGAGAAAAGGTTTTTCGTCAGGAGGTGGGAGTACCAGAAAATCTTTCATTCGATGACTATTTTTCTGAATTTCATTCCATTCGTATCTGGGATTCCGGTGATTTTTCCGCGCCTTTTGCCAGTGGATCAGGAGTTGCACATGCGATGGTGATTATTCCATGCTCCATGAAAACTCTCTCAGCTGTGGCGAATGGATATACATACTCCCTAATCGAACGGGCTGCTGATGTGATGCTGAAAGAGCGGAGGACACTTATATTGGTCCCCCGGGAAACACCCCTGAATTCCATCCACCTTCAAAATATGCTTCAGGCCGGCAAAGCGGGTGCCCTGATTTTACCGCCTGTCCCTGCCTTTTATACTTTTCCCAAAAGCCTGGAGGATATCAAAGCCTATATCAGCGGTAAAATCATGGACAGCCTGAACATTCCCCATGAACTCTATCCCCGATGGTCTGACCATGGCGATGACAATCCCAAGCGGTCCTGAAAAGGATAAAATCAGATCACTTTTCGATTCCATCTCGCCACGGTATGATTTTCTCAACCATTTCCTCAGTGTCGGTCTGGATTATGTCTGGAGAAAACGCCTTGTAGATAGCATGGATATCAAGGCACACGAGTCCATACTTGATGCCGCTTGCGGTACCGGTGCACTGACTTGGCTTATGCTTAAAAGATATCCTGATATTCCATTTCAATTGACAGGACTTGATCTATCCCCGAAGATGCTTTTCATTGCCAATTCACGCATCCATGATAAACGAATACAATTTCGCCTGGGAGACCTGGAAGCACTTGGCTTTGAAAATGACATATTTCATCATGCCATGGTGGCTTTTGGCGTGAGAAACCTGGAAAATCTTGCGTCGGGAATCGCGGAATTATACCGGGTACTGAAACCAAAAGGAAATTTGTATATCCTGGAATTTTCTGTTCCCCACAAAGGCTTGTGGAACACTGTATTCCGGTTTTATTTTCATCACATTCTTCCCCGAATCGGGAAAATTATTTCACGGCATCCCAGAGCGTATGCCTATCTGCCTGATTCGGTGGACCGTTTTCTAACTCCGGGGGAGTTCACAAAATTTTTGCAAGACTCCGGTTTCATGGTCTCTGATGTCATTTCCATGAGTGGTGGTGTGTGTTACCTGTATCATGCTGTTAAAAACAGATAGAAGTTTGTGAGTCTGGATAAGCTTTTCCTTTGTACGTTGATTTTCCCGTTTAAAAGCATTACATTTTTATCTATTTATACAAGGAGAAAACATGCCAAATAAAGTATTACTCATGATCCTGGATGGTTACGGACTCCGGGAAGAGAAAGAGTTCAATGCCACAAAACTTGCAGATACACCAAATTTAAACAAGTTGTTTAAGGAACGGCCCTGGACATCACTGACATGTAACGGAAAAGCTGTCGGACTTCCAGACGGTGTGATGGGTAATTCCGAAGTGGGACATTTAAATATTGGTGCCGGTCGGATTGTCAAACAGGATTTGGTCCGTATAGATGAATCTTTTGAAAAGGAGACCTTCAGGGACAATCCCGTATACCGGAAATGTGTGAATGTGTGCAAATCGCGGACAAGCCGCTTTCATCTTATGGGACTCCTTTCAGATGCGGGAGTCCATTCTCAGATTTCCCATCTGAAGAATATCATGCTGGAGCTTAAAAAAGATGGTTTTAAAGAAGTGTATGTTCATGCCCTGATGGATGGCCGGGATACACCTCCCCACAGCGGAGTCGACTATATCCGGGATTTGTTGGCTTTCATGAAGGAACACAAGGTCGGCAAATTATCCACCATTATCGGCAGGTATTACGGGATGGACCGGGATAAGCGGTGGGACAGGATAGAAAAAGCTTACCGCATGCTGACAGAAGGCATGGGTGAACATGTGGATGATCCTGTTGCCTATATGGAAAAGAAATACAAGGAAAAGATCACCGATGAGTTTATGGATCCGGCAGTGGTAAAAAATCCCGGATATCATGGATTGCTTATGCCTGGAGATACAGTATTGACTTTTAATTTCAGGGCGGACAGGATGCGTGAAATTGCCATTGCATTAAATGATCCTGATTTTTCAGAATTCCGGACGCGTAAACTGGGGCTGAATTATGTAACCATGACCCGGTATCAGGCAGAATTTCCCTATCCCGTTCTATTCGACAAACAGAAGCATACCAACATCTTCGGGGAAGTGGTCAGCAAAGCCGGAATGAAACAGCTTCGGATTGCGGAAACTGAAAAATATGCCCATGTGACCTACTTTTTTAATGGTGGTGAGGAAAAACAATTTGAGGGGGAAGAACGGATTCTGGTTCCTTCTCCCAAGGTGGCAACGTATGACCTGAAACCGGAAATGAGTGCTCCTGAAGTGAGCGATAAACTGATTGAAGCCATCAGGAGTGATACCTATGATGTTATTATTTTAAATTACGCCAATGGAGATATGGTCGGTCACACCGGGGTGCTGGAAGCGGCAATAAAAGCTTTGGAATATCTGGATTCCCGTATTGGTGAAATTGTTAAACTTTTCAACCAAAAGGGTGGGACCGTTTTTGTAACTGCTGATCATGGAAACTGCGAAGAGATGTGGGATGTCAAAAACGGACAACCCCATACCCAACACACCATGAACAAAGTCCCCTTTATGATTGTTGAACCAAAGATTCAATCCTATACATTCAAAAATGATGGTAAACTGGGTGATATCGCGCCGACCTTGCTGAAATGGCTGGATGTGCCAAAACCTGTCGAGATGGACGGAGAATGCCTCGTTGATTGATCTGATCAGACAGGTGGATTTTAAAGAAGTTGAGAAGCGCTTCAGCAAGCTCAGGATTGGTGTGATTGGAGATGTCATGCTGGATGTATATCACGAAGGGAAAGTCTCCCGGATTTCCCCCGAAGCACCGGTGCCAATTGTGGATATCCGGTCATCTGTTATCAAACCCGGCGGTGCTGCCAATGTATGCCGAAATATTCGCTCTCTGGGGGCATCCTGTTCCATTTTTGGTGTCATGGGACAAGATTCGCAAGGAGAAGATTTAAAAGGTTTGTTCGCTGAAGATCAGGTCAATATCGACGGGTTGGTCATTGTGGATGATCGTCCGACAACTACCAAAACCCGTGTCCTGAGTGATGGGCAGCAATTGTTGCGGATGGATCATGAAGAAAAGAAATGGATTTCTGAGAGAATATGCCATGACTTAATTCATAGGTTTCAGGTCCAGGTGGATTCGCTGAATGCCGTGATTCTTCAGGATTATAACAAGGGTGTGTTATCCCCGGAATTGATCAACAATGTGCTGCCTATCTGCAAAAAAAACAACATTCCGGTATTTATCGATCCCAAATTTGAAAACTACCAGCTCTACCATGAGGTATTCTTTTTTAAACCCAATCGGAAAGAAACGGAAGATTTGCTCCACATCAAAATTATTTCACCGGATGATGCTTGTCTTGCAGCCCGGGAAATCCGCAGAATCTTGAAAGCTCAGAATGTTCTTATTACTCTGGGTGAAGACGGGATGATTCTGTTGGATGCATCGGACACTTGTTTGAAAATTCCTACCCGCGCCCGGAAAATTCATGATGTAACCGGTGCCGGAGATACGGTGATTTCGACTGTTGCCCTTTTTTCTGCTGCCGGGTATTCCCTAAGGATCAGTACAGTCATGGCAAATCTTGCCGCTGGAAAAGTGTGTGAAGAAGTAGGCATTATTCCGATAACACTTGAAGCCCTGAAAGAGATGAGCTATAATTTTCTTTAATTCATAAACAATGTTTCCTTACCTTTCCTGATGAGGATTTGATGAAACGTATAAACATCGTGACACTTTTCCTGCTGTGGATGCTGATTTTCCCGCTCTATGCTGTCAGTCCCCATTATTCGGGAAAAATGACCAATTATCACTCTTTTCGGTATGTATATTCCATGTCACAATCTGATGACAGAACGTATTTTGCCACGAATAACGGAGTGATTGTCTATTCCCATCTTTTTCGTAAGTGGCAAAAACCGATGAATCAGCCCATGGGACTTCCGGACACCGATATTCGAACCGTCTATTATCACCGGGCTACAGGTTATTTGTGGGCTGCGGTAAACAAAGACCTGTATGTCTTATTTGGGGATGCAGCCTTTCAATGGGAAAAAGTTGATTTTCAGGGATATTGTAAACGGATAGGAAGTGATGGAAATAGACTTTTTGCCGATACCTACGACGGAATTGTGGAATTGGATCCCTACACGGGACACATTGTGCAAACGATTCATGACCCGGATATAAAAATTAGTTGGTCTGTCTCGGGTATTGAGATGGATCTGTATCAGGTCCAGTTCACCGGTGAATATTTTATTGATACGGAGGGGTCTGTTGTAAAAAATGCCTTTGTAAAATATCCTATCGCATTTTCCGTATACGGCAATTCTCAAAATCTCTGGATGGGGACATTGGGAAACGGGCTGTACACCGGTGACAGAACCGTCAGAATGGTTGAACATCAGCCCTATGGCCTGTTGAACGACAATGTAACCCGGTGTTTTGTCAGTGGAAATAGGATTTTTATCGGTCATGGAATTGATTATAAGGGATTAGATGATCGGAATGGCTGGACCGAAACCCATGAGGAATTCCAGAGGTTTCGGTGGATCGATGAGGATGATGTTCCTGCGTTGGGAAATCAGTCTGTTCGGGGATTTATGCAGTACCACGATACTCTCTTCGTGATTACCGATTATTCAATTATTGTGTCCGGTCCCGGTGAAGATAATTTTCAAACCATCACACCCGGTGTAGGACTCATCAATACCGTTTATGACGTGGTTCAACAGGGTCAGACCGGTTGGATTATAGCCGAAACCGGCGTTTTTGAAGTTGATTTAAAAGAACTGTATATCCGTCCGGTTCAGGATATCCCCATTAAAATACAAACCGGTTTGCAAATAAAGGATTACTTATACCTTGGGTCCTACTCCGGCATTATGGTCTATGAAGTTTCTGATACCAATCATCTGGATTTTAGGAAGTATTTTATCAATATTCGGTACGGTGTAGATCATTTAACGGAGAATGGAAAACATATTTATTGGAACGATGATGTATTCATTATGGAATCCGATCCCCTGCTGAAATCGGTACGCACATTGCCTGTGACAGGCCTAAGACGCGGAATCTGGATTACCGATATGGCCTGTGATACATCGAATGTGTGGATCGGAACGAATCAAGGACTCTTCTCGTACAATTTGAAAACAGAACAAACAGCACATCTTACACGGGAGGAAGGCCTTTGCAGCAATACAATTCAAACGTTGGAAATATCCGGTAATATCTTATATATTGGAACAGATCAGGGATTAACCCGCTATGAAATATATGAATAAAAAATTACTATTAATTTTTCTGGCAGGAGTTTCTGTTCTTTTCGCTGCAGACCCAAACGAAGATCCCATTCGTTTTCAGGTGGATCATAGAATAAGACCATCAGACAAAGCGGGATATGGAAAGCTTGAAATGACCATCAAGGTCCCCAATAATTCGATTCTTTTTAAGAAAAGCGGAGAAGAATTTGAAGCAAGACTGGATGTGACCATTTCAATTTTACACGACGGTAAAAAAATTGCCGGCGATACCTGGTTTGAAACCATCACAACCCGTTCGTATGAAAAATCCATTGCGTCAAATCAGTTTACAGAATTGGAAAAGACTTATGAATTAATAACAGAGGATATGACAGTTGTAGTTTATGTGGTGGATATATTTACCCAGCGAAAAGGGAAAAAGGAGTTTACTGCTGAATTATCCCTGTTCGAGGATAGTGCATGGTTTTTGGGTGAGGTATCTCCGGCGGATGAACCCATCCACGTAGATAGCACCAAAAATCCTCCGATTCGGTATATCCGGTTTGTTTTTTCTGCCGCCGGCAAAGAAGGGAAAGAAAAATTTACTTTCAGGATTTTTGACGATGGGAAAAAAATCCGTGAAGGTTATTTCTTTGTCAACTTGAAAAAGAGTCCACGTGATTATGCCTTTCCCGTCTCCGTTGAAGGGCTGGGATACAAATCATATACTCTCGAATTGTCAGCTCGGATTGATGATAAAGAAATCAGGCGCTCCACACGGTTTCAAATCCGCTGGGAGGATATGTCCACCCTTATCCATGATCTGGATCTGGCCGTGAGACAAATGCGTTATTTACGCATGACCAATTTTATACAGGCGGATGAATATCAGAAAATGCTGAATGCCACTGGAGATGAGCAGAAAAAGCTCTTTCAGGATTTTTGGAAACGAAATGACCCGTCCCCCAACACACCGAATAATGAGCTGATGAATGAATATTTTCACAGAATCGAGCTGGCCAATCAGCAATTTTCCGGTTTTCTGGCTGGATGGGAAAGCGACAGGGGTATGATATATACAATTTTTGGCGAACCGGATGACGTGGAACAACACACCTTCGATCTGTCAACAAAACCCTATATCATCTGGTATTATCATAACCTGAACAGGCAATTTGTCTTTATGGATTACACCGGATTCGGGGATTACCAGCTTACGGATCCTGTGTTTGATGTAACCTATTAAGTGATTTTATGAACATTGCTTCATTTTCTTACCTGGGGAATCATTCAGCCTTCAAAGAGGAAATTCTCTCCACGACGGATATTGTCAATGCCTATTTTAAAACAAAGATCACCGTTGATTTTTATACGGATCAAAAAAAATTTTTGGATACCACAACATCCCTGTTAACGGAAGAATTTTTTCAAAAATCACTCCACACGTATAAAGCTGTATTTACTGACCAGATGGATGATAAAAGGATGAAAAACAGTGGTCGGATCCGTCTGAAACTTTTTCATGCCATGAATTATGATTTGGCAATACGGCCAGTGATCATGTATCATGAGAGTACATCTTCCCTGAAAGGTATTCAGGTCCCCGATGTCCGTCTGTATCTGTGCCGTGAAACACGTCTTCGTCCCGTGAGTTTAAACCGGGATACCCATTATCCGGGCAGAGATTTTGAAGTGATTTCCGATCAGAGCTTTTATCCGGTATCCTATATGAAAAAAGTGATATCGTGTTTTCTCGAACTTTCGGCAAGAAAACATGCCGAGGATGTTGTAATGGTACTCCCGGTTGCCATTAAAAGCAGTATCTTTAAAAAATGGGCATTGCTTTTTGACGCCTTATGCACAGAATCAAAAATGCCCTCACTTATTCTCACAGTTCAGGAATTCTGGAAATCTTTTACGGAAACACCCCAAAAATTCCGGTGGATTTTTGCCCCGGATCCATTGGGTGATATGCTCTTCTATTCCCTGAATATGCTTCTGAATAAAGGGTTCTTTTCCTGTTATGCCCTGATGACCGATGAGAATAAATTTTATATTGAGAATATCACTGAATTCTACAAAGGTGTTCTGAATTACCGCTCTCCCCTGAATGTGTATCATGCCTTGGCCATGTTATATGATTTGCTGGATATGATGATTCCGGCACGGGTACTGCGCAGGGGCATTTATGAGGCTATGGATAAAGGATGGCTCACGCCTGAAATGAATGGTACCATGAGCCGGACAGCTGTCTCGGGATTGTATACATCCTTTGTAGACAAAGAATTATCCGAGAACGTCCGGACTTAAATTCTTAGCAGACAGGAGTTTCTTCATGACACAAAAAAAACGTCTTTTCCTGATTGATGGGATGGCGTTGGCATACAGAGCACATTTTGCTTTTATCCGGAATCCCCTGCTGACCAGTGATGGCAGGCATGTCAGTGCAACGTATGGTTTTACGAAGTCGGTGCTCAAACTCATCAGGGATGAAAATCCGGAGTATCTGGCCGTCGTCTTTGATGCCAAAGAAAAGACTTTCAGACATGCAAAATATCCTGAATACAAAGCGACACGGGAAAAAATGCCTTTTGAAATGCGTCCACAGATTCCCTGGATCCAGGACATTCTGAAAGCCATGAATATTCCCGTTTTTGTGAAATCTGGTTTTGAAGCCGATGATGTGATTGGCACCTTGGCTGTACAGGCGCAGGAAATGGGACTGGATGCGTATATGGTATCGGGAGATAAGGATTTTATGCAGTTGGTGAATGACCATATTTTTCTCTATTCACCGGCTGTTGGCAATAAGGATTTGGTGGTGTATACCCGGGATGAAGTGAAAAAAAAATGGGGTGTAGGACCGGAGCGGATTGTGGATCTCCTTGCTCTTATGGGGGATTCATCTGATAATATTCCGGGCATTCCGGGAATTGGTGAAAAAACAGCTGTCAAGCTTATAAAAAAGTATGGTTCTTTTGATCTTGTTCTGGAAAAAGGTCTGGAAGAAAGCAATGCCAGAATCCGGATGGGCCTTAAAGAGCATCGGGAATTAGGCCTTTTAAGCCGCGAATTGGTGACCATCAAAACAGATGTTCCGGTAAAACTGGACCTCGATACATTTCAATTTACCGGTTTCAATGAAGAAGCTTTGCGGAAAACACTGGAAAAACTGGAGTTTTATGCCCTGATCGACGAATTGCAGTTAGGTAAATCCCATGAAGATGTAGAACAAAAATACCGTGTACTGGATAATCGGAAATCTCTGGACGATTTTATGCAAAAAATATCCGCTGAAAAGGTTTTTGCCTTCGATACAGAAACGGATCATATCGATGCCAACAGGGCAAATCTGGTGGGGGCTTCCCTGAGTTATCAAGTCGGTCAGGCGGTGTATATTCCTTTGCGGTTTCTGAATAAAGAAAATGAACTGTTTGATACACAGGATGATGTAGCTTATGTCCTACGTCAACTGAAACCCCTGTTGGAAAATGAAAACATACTCAAGGTCGGGCATAATATAAAATATGATTTGCTGGTTCTGAAAAAATATGGTGTAGAAGGGAAAGGACTCCTCTTTGATACCATGATTGCTGAATACCTTTTGAATCCCGACATGACTTCATATAAGCTGGATCATTTGGCACAACGGTATTTGAACTACAAAATGCAGTCTATAGAAGAACTCATCGGTGACAAAAAGTCCAAACAAATTACCATGGATAAAGTCCCCCTGGATAAGGCCTGTTTTTACGCTGCGGAGGATGCCGATATTACCTGGAAATTGTATGGGATCCTGAAAGAAAAAATCCATAAGGCAAAACTGGATAAGGTTTTTTATGACATTGAAATCCCCCTCGTTCACGTCTTGACACGTATGGAAAATAACGGGGTATATCTGGATGTGGATTTTTTAAAAACGATGCAAGGGGAAGTCCATGATGAACTTACAAAAATTACTGAAAAAATCTATCATCTGGCCGGGGAACGATTCAATCTGAATTCTCCCAAACAGTTGGGATATATTCTTTTCGAAAAGTTAAAATATCCTGTGGTAAAGAAAACAAAAACCGGGTATTCAACCGATGTTACCGTATTGGAAACGTTGAAGAAAGAGTATCCCATCGCAAAGCATCTTTTGGAATACCGAACCCTCAGCAAATTACAATCCACCTATATTGAGACACTGCCGAAACAGGTCAATCCAAGGACCGGACGGGTACACACTTCATTTAACCAGACTGTCGCGGCAACAGGCCGGCTGAGCAGCACAGACCCGAATTTTCAGAATATCCCCGTACGGACTCCCCTGGGGCGGCGGATTCGAAAAGCTTTTGTCGCTCAGGAAAAAGGATGGAAAATTCTGTCAGCAGATTATAGCCAGGTGGAATTGCGCATTATGGCACATCTATCAGGGGATGAGAGATTGATTCAGGCTTTTTTGGAAGATGTCGATGTCCATGCCCGTACAGCTGCTCTGGTTTTTGGCGTATCGGAAAAAGAGGTCACGGAAGACATGCGGCGGAAGGCGAAGGTTGTGAATTTCGGTATCATGTATGGAGCAGGTCCTTTTAGGATGTCCAATGAGCTGGATATGAGCCGACAGGATGCGGAAGCCCTTATCAAAGCCTATTTTGACACCTATCCGGGTATAGAAAAATATGTGGAAAATATCAAAAAAGAAGCAGCTGAAACAGGGATGGTACGTACATTACTGGGGCGGTACCGGCAGGTTCCGGATATCCGAAGTGAAAACAGGAACCTTCGAGATGCTGCGGAACGAATGGCCATCAACATGCCTGTCCAGGGATCGGCTGCAGACCTGATCAAATTGGCAATGATCCGGGTTGATGCTAATATGCAGAAGAAGAATTTAAAATCCAGAATGATTTTGCAGGTTCATGATGAACTCGTGTTTGAAACGGCACCTGATGAAGGGGATATACTCTATGCCCTGGTGAAAAAAGATATGGAATCGGCTATGAAATTGAATGTCCCCTTAAAAGTGGATATTGGTATAGGAGATAGTTGGTTTGAAGCACATTAAAACAGATTATCTTGTCATCGGTAGTGGTATTGCCGGATTAACCTTTGCTTTGAAAGTGGCAGACCACGGAACTGTGGCTATTTTAACCAAAAAAACAGCAGGAGAAAGCAATACCCGGTATGCCCAGGGTGGTATCGCGGCTGTCACATCGAAAGAGGATCAATTTGAATACCATTTCCGAGATACTTTAAAAGCTGGTGCTGATCTGTGTCATGAAGATGCGGTGCGGATTCTGGTAAGTGAAGGACCAGACAGAATTAAGGATTTGGTTTCCTGGGGGGTGAAATTTTCCCGGGATGATGAAAAAAATCTGGATTTGGCCCGGGAGGGGGGGCATCGGGTAAAACGAATTCTTCATGCATCAGATATGACCGGGGACGAAATCGAAAAAACTCTTTTGCTTAAAGCCATCAATCACCCCAATGTACAAATATTTGAAAACTACACGGCCATTGACCTGATTACCGAACATCAGGTTTTGAATAATCTTCAGTATGCATTTAATATATGTTTTGGAGTATATGCCTTAAACAATGTTACCTGTAAAGTGGAAGCTTTCAGGGCGAATTATATATTGATGGCAGGAGGGGGAGCGTCGAGGGTTTATCTGCATACAACGAATCCTAAAATTGCCACGGGTGATGGGATTGCCATGGCGTACCGGGCAGGGGCGAAAATTGCCAACATGGAATTTATCCAGTTTCATCCTACGGCACTCTATGATCCGGAACACGAACCGTTTCTGATCTCCGAGGCCTTGCGTGGCTTCGGTGGCATCCTGAGAAATAGCCGGGGTGAACGGTTTATGACTAAATACGATGAAGCAAAAGAACTGGCTCCACGGGATATTGTAGCCCGTGCGATTGACAGTGAGATGAAACAAAGCGGGGAGAAATGTGTATATCTGGATATGACCGGGCTCCCGGCAACCGACGTAAAAAACAGATTCCCCAATATCTACCGGCACTGCAAAAAGTATCTGGATTTGGATATCACACGCGACATGATTCCTGTGGTACCGGCGGCGCACTATGTTTGCGGCGGAATTATGACTAATCTGAACGGCCAAACTTCGATGCACAATCTTCTGGCCAGTGGAGAAAATGCCCATACCGGTGTTCACGGAGCAAATCGGCTGGCATCCAACAGCCTGCTGGAAGCTGTTGTCTTCAGCCATCGTGCTGCATGGAAAGTGTTGCAAAAACCAGGTCCCCAATTTAAAGTCACGATTCCCGACTGGGATGACTCAGGTGTGGAAAATGATGAGGAATGGGGAGTGTTAAGACATAATCGTATCGAAATTCAAACCATTATGTGGGATTACGTAGGTATTGTCCGTTCAAAAAATCACTTGATTCGTGCTATGCGTCGTATCAATTTATTATATGATGAAATTGAAGATTACTATAAACGAACCCGTGTATCCAAAGGACTCCTGGAATTGCGGAATTTGACAACCATCGCTTATCTCATTACACGGTCTGCCCTAAGCCGGGAAGAAAGCCGCGGACTCCATTACCGGACGGATTTTCCCACGAAACAGAAGAAGTTTCATAAAGATACAGTCATTTAATTTTCATATTATATTATTGTAACTATTTTTTTGATGATTGGACAACCTAGGCTGATTTTATCATTCTTTTGTCAGATTTTAACTTTTCCCGTCCCTGTTTCGGTCCTATCATATCCTGGATGAAATGAAGATGAGTCTTTTTCTGAAATTACTGCAAGAAAAAATTGATTATTCTTCCGTAAAATCTTCGTCAAAGTAACAGGCAGCAATTTCATCTGAAATGGTTTTTAACAGATTGTACCGGAACATGGGATCATTTGAGGAAGATAATTTCTCTACTTCCCTTGCAAAATCTGTTAGAACCATATCCGGATTTTCCGTTAGTTTTTCAGGAAGATTGATTTTGTATTCCAATTCGATGGCATAGAGAAAATGTGTCAATGATAGTTCGTCTATATCACCATCAATCAGATCCTGAAACGTGGAAGATTCGTCATATCCTCCCTCGGGAAAAATGTCATTCAGCATGTTTTGTATAAATTCCAAAACGTTCATGAGTCCTCCTTTTTGGCTGAGTGTACACGAGTCTGGGATGAATTCCAACTAAAAACTCATAGACAGGATACAACTCTTCGCTCAAATCTCCAACTCACAACTCTCCGATCTCAACCTTCAACTCTGATTGATTTACATTAAAAATATCGGTACTTTTAAACCCAAGGAGGATTCATACATGCCGCAGACATTGATTCAGAAAATATTATTCAGAAAAACAGGTCATGCAAATCAGCAAGCCGGAGATTTGATCCGCATTCAACCTGAACTGCTACTGGCTTCCAACGATAGTATCAACAGTGTGATCCAGAAATTTTATCAAAGCGGGATGAAAACCATTCCCTGCCCGGATAAGGTTATTTTAGTGAATAATGCCTCACCCGTCGAAACGGTTCATCAATCCCGGGATACTTGCCATTTTCAGGAATTTGTCCATCACCACCGGATTCAAACCTATTATGAACTGGGTCGCAGCGGGTGTCCTTCAAATGTGGTGATCAATCATGGGCACATTGTTCCCGGTTTACTCACGGTGTCGGCAGAACCCCATTTTGCCGAATTGGGAGTTATGGGCGCTTTTCCTGTCCTTGCGTCAGACCACGAAATGGCACTTTCGCTGGCAACCGGTGAATTATGGATTCAGATTCCTTCCAGTGCCCGTTTTCGTTTCAGTGGGACCCTTGGGAATTGGGTGACGGGGATCGATATTGGATTACATATTCTAAAAAATTATGAATTACCTGAGAACCGCAAATGCGTCCTTGAATTTTCTGGTGAAGGGCTGGCTGAACTTCCCCTTCATGAACGTTTCAACCTGGCTAATGTCCTTGAAGCCTTTGGATACCATTATATACTGTTTGAAGCGGATACAGAAGTGTTGGAATATTTAAATCTACGAACGGATCAGGAAGCCTTTTTTGATCAGCCGGATGAAAAAGCAGACTATCATAAAGATTATGAAATTAATCTGACAGCCATAACTCCCATGATAGCCCTGGCCATTGATGGGAAAGAGATACAGATTCTCCCGGTGGAATCTCTGGCTCATGAACCTATCCATAAAATTATAGCAGGGGCTCAGGGATCCGGACGTTTTGAAGATTTCCAGATCGGCTTGAAACTTACCCGGTATAACCCGGTGAATCCCGCAGTCCAAATGATGATTATGCCATCGGATTCTATGGTATACAGTGACCTGATCAATAACGGTCTGGCAGGTATTTTTCTGGACCTGGGATGTGAAATTTATCCTTCCTCCTTTTTTAATGTGCTTAAAGAAGGTCTGGGTATCTTTACAAAAGTTGTCCAGGTAATGACCACATCACCGGCTCTTTTCCAATCAGCCTGTCATACGGAAGGACATCATGTGTATCTTGGGAGCATTCTCACCAATTTTGCGGCGGCAGTCAACGGCAGTATTATTCATCCCAAAGCATTGGAAATGAAACTCCATAAAGCAGCTTCCCATTCTCATGATGAAGATTCCCATTGAGATGATAACCCAAAACAGGATTTTGACATGAAACTCAGAAAAGCTCTGATCACGGCAGGAGGAAAGGGGACACGCCTGCGTCCCATCACCTACGTTCACAACAAACATCTTATTCCACTGGTGAATAAACCCATGTTGCAATATGCCATTGAATATGTGGCTTCAGCCGGGATTAAAGAGATTGGGATTATCACAAATCCGGAATATGAAGACCTGGAAAAGGCATTCGGTAACGGGAAAATGTTTGGTGTGCGACTGACATATATTCCGCAGGAAGCACCGTTGGGACTTGCTCATGCGGTAATCACCGGAGAATCCTTTTTAAGGGGAGAACCTTTTGTGTTTTACTTGGGGGATAATATTCTCAGGGGAGGAATACAACAATTTCTGAATGCCTTTCATGAAAACAAATCAGATTGCCACTTGGTATTATCCAAAGTTCGAGATCCACAGCGTTTCGGTGTCCCTCAGATTGTCGATAAGCGCATTATATCCATTGAAGAAAAACCGGAAAAACCCAAGAGCGACTATGCTGTGACAGGCATTTATCTGTATAACGAATCAATTTATGAGGCTGTTCATGCCATTCAACCCAGTCCCCGGGGCGAACTGGAAATTTCGGATGCCCATCAATACCTAATTGAGCACAAGCGGGAAGTGACTTACTCAGAAATTACCGGCTGGTGGAAAGATACCGGCAAACCGGAAGATCTGCTTGAAGCCAATCGGATGCTTCTCCAGGATGTGCAAAATCAACATTTAGGCTATTCCGATGATAAGTCTGTGCTGGCGGGTCAAGTCTTCTTATCAGAGGGTAGCGTCGTGGAAAACAGCATTGTTCGCGGTCCGGTACATATTGGAAAAAATTGCCGTATTCTTAACAGTTACCTGGGGCCCTATACCTGTATTGGAAACGGATGTGAAATTCTGAATTCTGAAATTGAATATTCGATTCTCATGGATGATGCAGCTATCCGGGATGTGGATATTCGAATTGAAGGCAGCATTTTGGGAAAGTCCGCCGTGATTCGAAAAACCGAAGGTATACCCGCAAATCACCGCTTTATCATAGGGGACCGAAGTCAGGTTCAGATTCGCTGACAGGATAATCCCTTGACACAGAAAACCGTATCATTCCATACATTAGGGTGTAAACTTAATCAGGCGGAAACAGATGCCCTGAGAACCGCTTTTATTGAGCGGGGGTGGACAGTTGTCCCCTTTAAACAGGCTGCAGATGTGACGGTGATTAATTCGTGTACCGTGACCAACCAGGCAGACAGAAAAACCCGTAGTGCAATTTATCAGGCCGTGAAAGCATCCCCCCAGGGGAAAATAGCCGTTATTGGATGTCTGCCTCAGGTAGCAGCGGACAGTATTTCCCACATTGAGGGTGTGGATTTGATTTTGGGAAACCGGGATAAATTCAGAATCCTTGAATTTCTGGATAAATTACCGCCTGCCTCTGAGAGACCTTTCATCTGTGTCAGTGATGAAAGCCAGGATATCTATCCGAAAAATATTTTTATCAGCAGTACCGGAAACCGAAATCGGGCTTTTGTTAAAATTCAGGAAGGGTGTGCCAATTATTGCACATTTTGTGTGATTCCCTATGCCCGGGGGAAACCGGTAAGCAGATCCTTTTACGATGCAATAGAAGAGACAAGAAAACTGGTTACAGAGCACCACTACAAGGAGATAGTTCTCACAGGTATCGATATCGGAGCCTACCGGGACGGGTCCCATGATTTACTGGATCTGATTCAGGCTCTCGAAAGGATCGACGGACTTTTACGAATCCGGATATCATCCATCGAAATGAATACTCTTACAGATGCTTTGATTGATCATATTGCCGCTTCACGGATCACAGCTCCACATTTTCATCTGTCCCTTCAGGCCGGTTCAGATCCTATCCTTAAAGCGATGAATCGAAAATATACCTGTCATGAATTTGTCGAAAAAGTGGCGTACATCCGTGAAAAAATCCCTCTGGCATCTATTGGGACGGATATCATTACCGGTTTTCCCGGTGAGACGGAATCCCTATTTCAGGAGACTTATCGTTTTATTGAAGCCCTACAATTCAGTTATCTCCACATTTTTCGTTTTTCATCCAAAAAGGGGACTCCTGCAGCAGTCATGAAAAATCAGGTGTCAGAACATGAAAAAATCAAGCGCAGCCGGATTCTTCGTTCTCTAAACAAACGGCTTCGTTTTCTTTATGCTTCCCGGTTTCAGGGAAAAACCGTCCGTGTGTTATGGGAATCGGAAAACGAGAAGGGTGCAAAAGGTTTTAATGAATATTATATTCAAACTCTCACAGGTACACATCAGGCTACGCTGAACGAGATGAATGATGTGAACATTGATTCTGTAGATGGAGACATATTAAGAGGACACATTCTGTGAAACCTTCTTTTATTGGAATTGCGGGAAATATCGGTGTTGGGAAAACCACCTTTACCCGCATGCTATGTGATTATTATGACTGGGAACCCCACTTTGAGGTGGTTGTGGATAACCCATATCTCTCTGATTTTTATGCAGATATGAAAAAATGGAGCTTCCACCTGCAAATATTTTTTCTGGGAAAACGCTTTAAGGTCCAGAAGAAAATCCAGAATCTGACTCATACCATCGTTCAAGACCGGACCATCTATGAAGATGCGATGATTTTTGCCAAAAGTATTCATGAATTCGGAAATATGAGTGACCGGGACTGGGACTGCTACCGGGAGATATTCTATGAAATGACGTCTTACTTAAAAAAACCGGATTTGATTGTGTATCTCCAGGCATCCACCGATTCTCTCATTTCCCGCATCCGAAAAAGAGGGAGGGAATATGAACAATCCATAGATCCAGAATATCTTCATTTATTAAATATCCATTATGATAGCTGGATCCGTTCCCTGCAAAAGAGTGGTGAAATCAATACGCTGGTCATACCGACTGACCATAAAGATTTTGTCACTGACGAATCATTCCGTGTGGAATGTTTCAGGTCTATTTACACATTTTTGGAAAATTCCAAAACATGAGAAAAATTTCCTAAATAAATAGAATTTTTTCCTGAAATTAGGGTTTATGCTTTGGTAAATTCCTTTTGAGGTTTAAATAGAATGGGCAATTGCCTGTTTGGTTCGGAATTTGCATATTATCAGGTATGTTAAACCCATAAGAAGGTGAGGGAAATATGAAAATTGAAAAGGCTAAAACATCGCGAAAAGGATCGATTAATTATTCAAATCTTGGTTTTGGAAAATATTTTTCCGATCACATGCTGATTATAGATTATAAGAACAAAGCATGGGAAGAACCCAGGATCGTTCCCTATCAGCCCCTGTGTATCGAACCGGCAAATATTACGCTGCATTATGGCCAATGTGTGTTTGAAGGACAAAAAGCGTTTATGGGGATTGACGGAAAGGTTCGGTTGTTCAGGCTGGATAGCCATTACCGGCGACTTGTGAATTCATCCAAAAGGATGTTTATCCCCGAAGTTCCGGAAGATGTATACAAAGAGGCCGTGAAAAAACTTGTGGATTTGGACCGGGATCTGATTCCAAAAGAATGGGGAACTTCCCTCTATTTGCGTCCCTTTATCATTGCCATGGACAATACACTGGGTTTAAAAGTCTCTGAAACATACCGGTTGATGGTGATTACATCACCAGTGGCATCTTATTATGAGGAAGGATTGAATCCCATCCGTATCGAAGTAAACACCCAATTCAGTCGTGTAGTCAAAGGCGGACTGGGAGAGGTAAAAGCCGCCGCCAATTACGCAGCCAGTCTCTATGCCACACAAACAGCAAAACAGAGAGGATTTCCTCAGGTTTTATGGCTGGATGGCAAGGAACACAAATATGTGGATGAAGTAGGTACCATGAATATCATGTTTGTGATTGATGGGACCCTGATCACGCCTTCTTTGGACGAAGGGACCATTTTGCCGGGTATTACGCGGGACAGCGTACTGAAAATCGCGCGGGAATGGGGCTGGCCTGTGGAAGAACGGCGGATTGCATTCAACGAAGTGGTAGATGCCTATAAACGGGGTGTGCTTGAAGAGGTTTTTGGAACAGGAACAGCTGCCATTATTTCTCCCGTCGGTGAACTCCATTATGAAGGAGAAGCCATGGTTGTAAATGACCGGAAAATCGGACCCAAATCACAAAAACTCTATGATACCATTACTGGTATCCAATATGGAAAATTAGACGATAAATTCGGATGGCTTACCGTCATTGATGACGAAAAATAATTATTCTCTCTGGTGGGCAAAAAGGGTAAGAATCTGCCTGATATTTGGGCTGATTCTTTTCCTTCGTTTGATAACGGCATCAAAAGCAGACAGCCAGGAAGCCGGATGCCTTTCTATTGTTTGTGATGCCGATAATGTTCCTCTTTATATCCATGGATCCTATGCCGGTAAATCTCCTCTTTCTGTAGAATGCAATGTGACGCCCGGAAATTATCTGATCACGTTTTTCCCACCGGTATCAGATAAGAAAATTAAGTATCTGGACCGAAAAACCCACCTTGACATCATCTCCCGATCATCCCGGGAATGCAGGGTTTTTCCTGGTGATACAGCGAGGGTCATGATGGCATGGCAGCCAGTGATGCTTGAACTGGCTCATCTGGAAAAAGAGTATCAACGTACCCGGCGGACGCTTTTGGATGTATCGGGATTGATTCTCCTGACTGCAGCCGGTATATGGCTCACTTTATGATGTTGAAATTGTCAAATAATAGAAATATTATTTCTTTTTTACCCATGTTACTGGTGATGGCTGTGATTCCCCTTTTGTCTTCCTGTGATGAGCCCGAAACAGCGTATCATTCGATTGTACTATCCGGCACTGAAAGCATTCTGATAGGTCCACATGACAGTCTGGAGATTCTGAATGACGGAACATGGTGTTTTGAAATCTTTTTTTCTCTGGATACGCTTATATTCCCTGAAAACCGGACTCTGTTGTCAGTCGTTCAGGGATCTCAAACGGTTCTTTCTGTATCCTTGCTCAGAGATTCTGTGTCATACTGGCATCTTTTATCCCCGTCAGACACACTCATCAGAGCTGTTGTTACAGATCCGGCATGGAATAACCAATTCTATCTGATGGGTTTGAATTTGAATTATGATGAATCCTGGATAGAACTTTGGATCGATAGTACACGTATCGGAACATCATCCTCCTACTTTACAGCCATCCCCGATTCAGGGGATCAGATCTTCTTTGAGATCGGGCAGGATGCACTGGATCCAACCTCACTTGGCTGGACCGGGCTCATCGATGAATGCCGGTTATGGGACAAAGCCCTCCATTCCGATCTCATATCTTTTCATCGATCAAATCCTTCCAAATTGACAGTCCATTTTGACCAGGATGAGGGTGATGCCGGATTGATGGGTATCTGGCGCTTTAACACCAATTCCGGTTTGTTGATTCCGGATGAGGGCCGCTACGGCATAGACGCGCTGATTCAATCCCCTTCGGGAACTATCCCTCGAAGTACACATCATACACGACCACTTTAAGGACTTTTTATGCAGCATCGCATCCGAAAACACCCCATTTTATCCATCCCTGATAAAGTTGAAATGGTTTCATTTACCTGTAACGGCAAATCCTATCAGGGAGTAAAAGGGGAGCCTGTTGCATCGGCATTGATTGCCAATGGTTTTCATGTATTATCCCGGCATCCCAAAGATCATGCCCCCAAAGGTATCTACTGTGCCAATGGCCAATGCTCCAATTGCACAGTAATTATCAACGGGAAACCTCAAAAATCCTGTGTAACTCTCCTTGAAGAAAATATGTCCGTACGATTACTGGACGATCTTCCTGAAATTCCAAATGACACCGTGGCATATCATGGGACATTGCAGAAAGAGTATACGTGTGACGTGTTAATAGTTGGTGGAGGGCCGTCGGGACTCACAGGTGCTCTTGAATGTGCTGAAATGGGGTATTCTGTACTTATTGCCGAAGATAAGGATCGCCTGGGGGGTAAATTACTGCTTCAAACCCATAAATTTTTTGGTTCTGTAGATGATTGTTATGCCGGAACCCGGGGTATTGATATTGCCCGGATTCTTTCGGAAAAAGTCCGGAATCATCCCAATATTAAAATTCTGTTGAATTCTCCTATAGTGGCAATTTATGAAGATGGATATGCCGGGGTTTTCACCCATAGCAAATACTACGGAAGAATTGCTTTCAAGGGACTCATGATCAGTGCAGGTGCCAGGGAGCGCTCTTTGGTCTTTCCCGGAAATGATCTCCCAGGTGTGTACGGTGCAGGCGCATTTCAGACATTGGTGAACCGGGATTTGGTTTTGGCATCGAAGCGGATTTTCATTGTTGGCAGTGGCAATGTAGGGCTCATTGCAGCTTATCATGCTCTGCAGGCCGGCATTGAAGTTGCCGGAATTTGCGACATCCTTCCGGAAGTGACAGGTTATAAAGTCCATGCCGACAAAATCAGACGGATGGGAGTCCCTATCTGGTTGAATCATACTATTTTATCGGCTGAAGGGAGGGATGTTTTGCAAAAGATCACCATCGCACAGGTGGACAAATCGTTTCGACCTTTGCTGGATACGGGAAAAACGTTTCAGGTAGATACACTTTTAATTGCCGCTGGGCTTACGCCCATTGATGAATATTATGATGTGGCGAAGCGTTATGGATTTCCTGTTGTTAAAGCCGGGGATGCCGGTGAAATAGCAGAAGCATCATCCGCCATGTTTGGGGGCCGACTGGCTGCCCGGGAATTATCCCGCCAGATGGGGAAAGAAATGCCGGTCCGGGATGAGTGGTACCGGAAAGCTGAACTTTTAAAAAGTAAACCGGGAAAAGTCTGGGATGTAGCGGACATTCAACTGAAAGAAACATTTCAACCGGTGATTCGCTGTAGCCAGGAAATTCCCTGCAATCCCTGTGTGACATCTTGTCCCGTGAATGCGATTCGCCTGAACCCCCGTCGTCATGATTTGATGGATATTCCCGAATATATTGGTGGCTGCACAGGATGTGGCAAATGTGTGTCCATTTGTCCCGGACTGGCCATTGTGTTGGTCCGGAAAAAAAATGAGAAGCAGGCTGAAATCATGCTTCCCTTTGAATTTATTCCGGATTTTTCTGAAGGTTCACACATCCCCCTGAGTGATGCGGCAGGTCATGATGCGTGTGAGGGAGAAGTCCGGCGAATCCGCTACGATAAGAAGACAAAAACCCATCTGATTCATGTCGTCGTTCCTTTGGATAAAGCCTTGTCCGTTGCGGGAATCCGTGTCCAGAATCCGGAAGTGACAAAATATTTGCCCAATCCGACCCCTGAATATTTTCCCGAAAATGCCCTGGTTTGCCAATGCGAAAGGGTAACTGCCGGTGAATTGATCCAGTTCATCCGAGAACATCAGGTTAGGGATATGAACCAGTTGAAAGTTCTCAGGGCGGGAATGGGAGCCTGTGGAGGGAAAAACTGTACTGTACACTTTCCTGCTCTGTTTAAACAAGCAGGTGTAGATCCCCAGGATGTTGTACCGGTAAAATTTAGACCTCTCAGTGTTGAAATACCTCTGAAATCGATAGTGAATGAAGAAGATCCCCATGAAAAAATATGATGTGGTTATCATAGGTGCAGGAAGTATCGGTGTTCCTTTAAGTTTTTATCTCTCCCGAAAAGGATTGAAAATTGCGGTTATCGAGAAGAATCATTCTGTGGGAAGGGGACAGAACCGAGCGGCAATCGGAGGGATCAGGGCAACACATTCCGATCCGGCAAAAATTCACATTTGCAAACGCAGCCTGGACATTGTAAGCCATTTTAAAGAGAATTACGGGTATGATATCAGCTGGTTTCAGGGTGGATACCTTTTTCCTGTCTATACCCAAAAAGATGAAATAGCCCTGAAAGATCTTTTAACAGTTCAACATAAACATGATCTGAATATTTATTGGGCGGACAGGGAAGAGGTGGAAGCAAGGGTTCCCGGTATTTACTCTCAGGGTTTAAGAGGGGGGACCTTTTCTCCGGAAGATGGTTCCGCCAGCCCTCTGAAGCTTATTGATGCATATACCTGTCTTGCCAGGGATTCGGGTGTTGACTTTTTCTTTAATGAATCCGTCGGAAATTATGAAAAAGATAATCAAAATATCCATGCTGTTAAAACAAACAAAGATTTATATGCGGCAGGTCTTTTTGTTGATGCCAGCGGGGCGGATTCCAGGGAACTGAATGCCAGATTGGGACTGGATATCCCGGTTTTCCCCGAGTCCCATGAAGGGGGTATCACAGAACCGGTAAAACATTTTTTTGAGCCCATGATTGTGGATATCCGTCCGGGAAAAGGATCTTCAAATTTCTATTTTTATCAGAATGATGAAGGCCAGGTTGTCTTTTGTATAACACCTGAGCCACCTATTAAAGGTAAAGATTGTGAAAACACGTCCGAATTTCTCCCCATGGTTTCCCGGCGGATGGTTGAACTCTATCCCCGTTTGAGACACCTGAGAGTAAGGAGAATCTGGCGGGGACTCTATCCCATGACTCCCGATGGCTTTCCTCTGGTGGGATGGGCACCGGGGTTTAATAATTATTTCCTTCTGGCCGGCATGTGTGGACAAGGATTTATGCTGGGACCCGGACTTGGAGCGATCACAGCGGAAATTTTTACTGGAAAGGCATCAGCGTATGACCACATTCTGCATCAATTAAGGCCTGACAGGAGTTTTAACCAGAGTGAACTGCTAAAATAAAATGGTTTTTAAGAATATTGCTATATAGGAATAATTTTATCTTTACACCCCCCCAGGGGTAAAATAACGCCGTAAGTGGTAAAATGCAAAATAATATTAAATATCATATATTAAATAATAGAGTATTTCCCTTTTGTCTGTCAAACTAATAAATAGTAAAAAAGCCGGAATACTCCGGCTTTTTTTGAAGGTTTTCCAATATATATTATTTAAAAGCTGAGTCAATGATTTCTTTTAAACGGTATTCTTCAAAGGGTTTAATGAGATACCCCAGGGGATTGGTTTGTGTTGCTTTATCAATAGTGACTTTGTTTGCATATGCCGTGATATAAATCATTGGGATGGGTTTTTTCTTGTTGATGATGTGAGCAGCTTCGATTCCATCCATTTTTCCTCTGAGCATGATATCCATGAGAATTAAATCCGGCCTGATCTCATCCAGATGCTCAAGGAGATCTTCTGCTGACGTGATTGTTACCACATCATCATAGCCCCACGATTTGAGCGTGAGCTGTAAATCATCTGCGATGATTCTCTCGTCTTCAACAATGACGATCTTTTTCATGATAATTTTTCTGTACCCCTATAGAAAATATTATCATAAACCGGCTTTTTGCAAGCATTTTTTTATTCCCTGAA
>JASGMP010000087.1 GCA_030156395.1 Fidelibacterota bacterium | reverse complement strand
CAGCCTGTCCCTACAGCTTCCAACTTCTTATAAAAGATTGGGAATTTTTATTCTAACTGAAACCAGGAAATAATAGATAAGGAATACATAATATTGCTTAGGTAGAGTCCACCCACATTGAGTATTAAGTACACTCCCGAAATAGATTTGTAAAGATTATATTATAATTGCTATGTTATTATATTGCTCGTTTTTTTTTTGAAAGTGTTCAACAATTTATTGCTTGTATTTTAAATTTAGGCATAAGCAAAATTGTGGAGAAAACATGAAACAAATTCTTGTATTGTGTCTGTTTATAAGCTTAATATTGCAACCTTTGTATGCAGTTGAAGGCATGTACCTTCTCAATAACCTGCCCCTGAAATCCATGCGGAAAGCCGGTCTCCGGATGAAATTTGATATCGACCCCCAAACAGGTTATGCAAAGATTGCAGCCGGTGTGGTGAACCTGAATGGTGCTTCTGCTTCATTCATTTCCCCGGAAGGACTTATCCTGACCAACCATCACGTGGCTTTCAGTGGTATTCAGCTTCTCAGCACTCTTGAGGATAATATTCTGGAGAAGGGATTTCTGGCCCGTAACCGTGATGAAGAAAGACATGTCCCCCGTTTCCGTGCTTCTATTACAACTTCTTTTGAAGACGTGACTCCGGAAATTTTACACGGCCTTACCGAGACCATGAATCCTGTTGAACGATACGATTCTGTAGATTACCGGATCAAACGTATTATCGCCCGGGAAGAAAAGGGCCATGAAAAGGTTTTGATCCGTTCTTTCTACAATGGAAAATCCTACTATTTGATTCGCCGCCTTGAATTTAATGATGTGCGTTTGGTTTATACGCCTCCCCGTGCCATTGGGGAATTCGGAGGCAATATTGACAACTGGATGTGGCCTCGTCATACTGGGGATTTTACCATCCTCCGGGTCTATGCCGATTCTGAAAATAATCCGGCAGAATATTCAGAAAACAATATCCCTTATCAGCCTATTCACTACTTTCCCCTATCGGTAAAAGGTCTGAAACCCGGAGATTTCACCATGATTCTGGGATATCCTGGCAGAACCCAGCGCTATCTCACCGCCCGGGAGGCCGCATTTACCCTCAATGTGGAATACCCGGAAGCCATTCGTCATTTTGAATTCCTGGTGGATCTTATGGATTCCCTTGGTGCGGAAAATCCTGAAAAAGCCTTGAAATTTGCTTCCAGAATCAAGGGACTGAACAACTATCAGAAAAAATACCAGGGAATGCTAGATGGATTAAAGAACCGGGATATTGTGGGAGAAAAACAGGATCTGGAAGAAAAACTTCGTCTTGACGATGAAAACAAGGTCATTTTGCATCAGCTGGATGAACTGCAGGAAGAATACGAAACGAGTTATTATGCCCGGGAACAATTTTTTAATTTGCAGCGGGATCCACGTCTTGTAGCTGTTGCCTCGGATCTTGTCCGATGGAATCATGAAAAGAAAAAACCGGACCTGGAACGGGAACGGGGGTTTCAACAACGGGATTACGATAAACAGCAGCGATCCATGGCTTATTACATGTCCGCTTATGACGAAACGCTGGATAAAATCCTCCTGCACCACCACCTGACACAGATGTTGAAGGCACCCGCCTCAGAGCGGATTCCTTTTATTGATTCACTCTTTTCCACGACAGCGGGAAAATCTGTTACCGAGGTAGTCGAGATATTTGTAGAAAATCTTTACTCCGAAACCCAATTGATGGATCCGGACTTCAGACAACGTTTGCTTGATATAACACCGAAAGAATTTAATAAAATTCAGGATCCACTTATTCTATTTGCCCATTCACTGGAAAAACAAGCCCGGGAATTCCGGGAAGAAGACAAAAAACGATCTGGCCGGAGAATGGTCCTGATGCCACACTATTTTGATGCATTGAAAGATTTCATGGATCATGTCTATCCGGATGCCAATGGAACTCTTCGTTGCACCTATGGCCATATCCAGGGATATTCACCGGCTGATGCCATTTGGTATGAACCTTTTACAACACTCACGGGTGTCTGGGAAAAGGATCGTGGCGAATATCCCTTCATCGTTCCTGAATCCATTAAGTCCATTCGTCTGAATCAAAATAACCAGACTTTTTATGACAAACGCCTTCAGGATTTCCCTGTTAATTTTCTTCATACCATGGATATTACCAACGGAAACTCCGGAAGTGCCGTTTTCGATAAAAAGGGACGTATCGTGGGCATTGCTTTTGATGGTAACTATGAAGCCATGACCAGCGACTGGATCTATGACGATCAACTGACCCGGGCCATCTCGGTGGATATCCGGTATCTCCTGCTAAACCTGACTGACATTGAAAAGGCGGAAAACCTGTTGAATGAGTTGACAATCATTCAATAAAAAGCAGAGACTATTCACCCTGAATGGCGCGCTGCCGGAAAAGGAAGTGATAGATAAGATCGGTATAACGGTTCAGTTTCACCTTCCCTTCAGCCGATTCAGAAAAGCGCCAAAAACCATACAGTTTTGCAAGAGTGATAAGTTTTTCACTGTAAAGAGCCCATGTAAAATAGGTGTTCACCCGCTTAATCCCGTTTTCAGAGATGGTTTTCCATAGTTCGGTATCTTTTTTACAGGATTCCAAAAAGGTTTCCAGGCTTTCGGCGATCAATTGGGGTTTACTTGTATTCATCAGAAAACCGCTCTTGCCCGGTTCGATAATTTCGGAAGGGCCCCCGAATTTAGGGCCAAAAGTCGGCAATCCGGAGACCATGGCTTCAAGAATAGTGAGGCCAAAGGCTTCAAAATGTGCCGGTTGGACAAATATCCCTTTTTTATCAGCAATAATCCGATAAACCTCACCGGTATCCTGTTTGTTAATACTGGGTAACCAGCGGACCTGTCCATGCAAATCATATTTGCCAATGAGCTCATAGGCCCGATGGATCTCTTCCCTCTCCTCATCGTCCTTTGATTCTTCTATACGGATACTGCCGGCGGAAAAGATGAGATTACAAGATTCCCGGAGTGCATTGCTTTGTCCAAACGCTTCGATAAGGCCGGTAATGTTTTTAACCTTGTCAAAACGGGCCATGGTAAAAATCGGTCGTTTATCCGGGTTGTCCAAGCGACCGTAAATATCCACCGCCGGGTCTGTAAAAATCCGATTTTCCCAGGTACGTGTATGCTCTTGAATGCGCTTATCCGATTCATAATAAGGGAAATAGATCCGTTCATCCACACCCGGAGGAATTACGTTGAATTTGGGGGCAAAAAGATTGATACCATTGATCACCTGATACAAGCCGGGGAGGGTAAAATTTTGGTAAGATTCATACTGTCCCATTTCTGTTTCAGTCCCAATGATTTCCTGGTGGGTGCTGGCAATGATAAAGTCCGATTTGTTCATAGCAATCATATCAGCCGTAAATTGGAGGGAGAAATGATAATGGTCTTCCACATTCTTCCAATAAAGATCTGAAAAGAGATATTTTGTTTTTTCCAGGGCATGGGCAATGGTGCACTGGGTCACATCCAGGGCATCGGACATGAGTGATGCCACCAGATTTCCATCTGAGTAATTTCCAATGATTAGGTCCGGTTTCCCTTCAAATTCGCTTTGAACGGCAAAAGCGGCGTCTTCGGCAAATTGTTCCAAATAGGGCCATACCTGAAAGCGGGAAATCCAGTGTGGAATCACCTGGTGGTGTTCATCCCGAAAAGGGATTCTCAAAATCCACCCATTTTTTGTCCCGTGTATTTTTTCGTGCTTCTGATCGCATGTGGTATCTCCGGCTTCAGGAATAAGCCGGGTAATCACAATAATCCGGGGATCAAAATCCAGACCGGAAAGGCGAAGGGATTCTTTCAGATATTTTTCCAGCGCCCTTACCTGGTCCAAAATATAAATCACCTGGCCGCCTGTATCCGGTTTTCCCAAAACATGCTCCTGACCGAACCATCCATGGGGTGAAATAATGGCAATTTTTGAAATATGAGGCATAGGGACACGGGCGATGAAAGCTTCCAGCAGGGAATCATCCGGCTCATTGATGAGATCATAAAGCAGTTGCATGGTTTTGACAATCCGGCCGGCAGTGTTGCCCCAACCAGGCTCAAAACCTGCTTTTTTCAATCGGGGTTCTATCCTGGAATATGGCGTTTCCTCTGATTCCCTGGAAAGGGTTTCAATCATTCCCTCAAGGGCTTCGTAAAAGTCATCAAAATCTGTCAGAATTCCACCGTTGACAAGCAATTGATAACCATTATGACTATGCATTTTGATAAAACTGAAGAGTTTTTCATTCCATTCTTTCGGATTTTGAAAGAGATGACTGCTTAAGTAACGGTTTAGGTACCGGATTCCGTTTCCCACAGAGCGCGTATCTCGAATCGAAGGGGAAAAATCATAAAAAGGCATAAAATCAATGTGAAGCGGAGTTACTACTTTTTCTTCGCTGAAAACTTGGGTATCCTTAATGTCCAGGTATTCTCCAGGAGCCATGATTTCCATATACTCCCCATATTGCCGCAGCATGTAAAACCGGTATTTTCCAATGCCATGCCGGTACATAAGGGCTATGTATTCTTTCCGGATAATCATTTCCTGAATCCGTTTCAGAAATGCGGCAACAGATGAATCCTCCATAAAGGCATCCTTAAGATTTTTTTCAGCACAAAAATCCTTGAAAATCAGTAACAAATCATTTTGAAGAAGGATTTTCCCTTCATGCCGCCCCAGGACAGCAATAAATTCTTTAAATGTATGGAGTTCTTTTTTTTTAATCAGTTTTTCTGTTTTATTGTTCAAATTCAAGAACGATTCCTTTCTTTTGCTTTTTCAATAATTTGATAATGATCCAGCCCTTCCAGAATACCACCGGCATAGGGCTTCTTTGCAAAGAAGATACGGTTTACATCCTTCAGATGTTCCAGCTCAGAGCTGTAATTTCCCACAACTACACCCAGAGCACCACTCCGTAACATTTCTTCATCATTGCCTGAATCCCCTGAGACAATCACTTGGTTGAGGGGAATTTCCCACTTATAACTCAAATACCGGATAGCCTTCCCTTTGGAAGCCATGACCGGCAAAATGTCCAGAAACTGTCCATGGGAATAGATAAGATTGTATTTTAACTTATTCTTAACCAGGGCATGGTGCACCGATGCCAGGCGGTCTTTATCCGGTTCCATATAATAGCTGACCTTAAATTTCCGCTGGTTTTCTTCTTCCTGATAAATCAGAAAATCCAAGCTATCCAGGACTTCCCGTATTTTATCACGGTCCCATCGTTTGGAAATGTGAGCATCGTAGCCCTGATCATAGGTTAAATCATTCCCATAGTATATTTCGGTCCCCACCGATGTAATCAGGAAATCCGGCTGGGGAATATGGTGTTCCCGGATAATTTCCATGGCAGATTCAATGGTCCGTCCGGTGGCTACCCCGAATCCCAAAACATCCCGGGCATCCTTCACCCGCCTTATTAATTCATCCAGATGCTCATTGTCACCACCGATCAGGGTATAATCGATATCCGTTATTAAAAGATGATTTAAAGAGAGGAGACGTTTTCCCACCGTATCTTTTGTCTTTCCCTTGAGAATGAGAGATTCCTGTGCTTCTTTTGGCATTTTTTCAATTTCCTTGATATAAGTATCCACGTGTGCATCCCATGAATAATATTTTCCCACGTTGATAATTCCGTTTTGAGAATATGTTTTCCAGAGTTCCGGGTCGGCAAGAATAGTTTTCAGGGCTTCGCTGATTTTTTTGGGATCCCTCACATCGACCAAAATTCCGTTTTTCAAATTCGAGATAATGTCTCGTGGCCCCCCGTCATCGGTGGCCACAATGGGCAATCCTGATGCGGAAGCTTCAATGAGTGTTAATCCAAAGGGCTCGGTAAAAGCAGCATTGATAAACACTCCATGTTTTTCAGCCACAATCCGGTAAAGTTCTGGGACTTCATGTTCAAAATCGTGTTTTTTGGGAATGGCCATTTTACCATAGAGATCATATTTATCCATGAGAAGAAGCATTTCTGTGAGCACATCCTGCTCATTTTCCTCCATTTCGGTAATATCTTTCCGGATACCGGCGAAAATTGCCAGATTGGCCATAGCCTGGAGTTCAAGATCCTCACCGTAGGCTTTAATCAGCCCGCTGATATTTTTCCGCTGGTCCGGCCGGCAAAGAGTTAACACCACCGGTTTGGACGGATTCATGAAAAAACGGTGAAGTTCTTCAGAAATTGAAGCTTTGGCTGCCATTTGCCGTCCATCGATACTCTTTTCGGACATGTGATTTCTGAGATAGTGGTAAAACTTCTCCAGGTCAATTCCCGGGGGAATCACTTTATAACGGGTCATGGTTTTGTTGTGGTACTGTCCGTACTGGGTATTCACTTCCTGCCGTGTACTGGTTATCACAAGATCTGCATTTTTAAGAATATTTTCTTCGACAGCAATGCGGTGATCTATTTTGTATTTCCGGATAATCTCTTTCTCATTCATCCCTTCATTCAAAAGTTTTGAGAGTTTGGAACGTCCCAGAGAATGACCGGTGAAAAAGAAGGGGAGTCCCAATACCATGGCCAGTTCTGAGGCCACATAGCCTGCATCCGCATAGTGACCATGGACCAGATCCGGGATATCCTTTTCTTTTTTAATAAACTTCAACACTTTGTCGGTATACTCACCAAGATAAGGCCAAAGCATTTCTTTCCGCATATATTTTTTCCCGCCGCACTGGATACGGACAATCCGGCAATTTTCTCCCAAGTCTTCGATGGGTTTTGCATAATCGTCTGAAACGGTTTTATCATCGATCAGGCGGGTAAAAAGGTCCACTTTCCGGACCTTTTCATGGCGACTCAAAGCTTTTGCCAATTCAACTACATATTTGATTTGTCCACCGGTATCTGCATCCCGACCCATTTCCAGGTTGGATCCTCTCACCAGACCATGAATACTGAACATCATGATATAGAGACCGTCTTTAGTCATCATTATCTCCATGTATCTCTTTTTTGATGGGTGTATAAAAACCCGGAGATTCCGGTAAAGCACCTTTCAAAGTACAAACTTTGCCGGCAAAATCTGTGGCCTTTTTCAGAATTTTTTCGGGATCCCAGTTCAGGAGGATGCCGGCTGCCAGTACAGCTGCATAGGCATCTCCCGCTCCTACCGTATCCCGGATGGAAAGGGTCGCTTTAGGCTTCATGGAATAGGACCCCTTTGGGGTCATCAGCCGGCTGCCATCCGAATCGGCTGTCATGGAAATCATCTGTAAAGAAAAAGAATCCATGAGCCACCTGAGTCTAGCTTCTTCCTGTTCTGGACCCGAAAACAACTGTGAAAGCGTCTGCATCTCCTCGCGGTTCAGTTTCAGGATATCCGTCTTTTTCAGGGTTTCCCGGATCGTTTTCTCCGTATAACAATCTGGCCGGAGATTAATATCACACAAAACAAGGGCAGTAGGTTTCCGGTGTTGTAACAAAGTATGGACCGTATCAAATCCCCG
>JASGMP010000086.1 GCA_030156395.1 Fidelibacterota bacterium | reverse complement strand
CCCATGATGAAGCCAGCGCTTACACCACATTCGCCTGGGATGAAAAAGAAAATGCCCTGCGGATGAATGATGCCGGCTGGGGATATCTGGGAAAACGCCCCGTTTATGTCACGGAAGGCGCCGGCTACCGGCTTTCCCTCATTGTAAAAACCACAGCCTGGACCCATGCCACCAATAAACTGAATGTGACACTGGAAGGAATCGATTCCAATCCGGATACGGTGGCCATCAGCGATTTCAATGAATACGTTGTTATCACACTGGAAGGAACCGCCGATGCCGGTGGAAGCGGTTATGTTAAATTCTTTGGGATGAATGACGGAAATCCGTCAGAAGTCTTTGTAAAATATCTCTTTCTGGATGATTTTGCGTCAGGAGCTCAAATTGCCGCTGCTGAATCACACCTCGATTTCGGTCCGTTTGTGCTGAACTCAGACAAGACCCTCACAGCCTGGGTTTATAACACGGGGACGGAAAACCTGGTGTTTGAACAGCTGATTCTTGGCAAGGGCGACTACTTTACCGCATCACCTGCCGCCAATGTGGTGGCACCGGGTGATTCCACGGAACTAGTCGTTACCTTTACACCGGAACTGGAAGAGTTGGTGACTGACGATCTGATCGCCGTCACCGGTGGTGGACTGGTATACCTGACCATGAGTGGATCCGGTTATGAATTGTGGCCCATGAATTGGCGGATTACAGCCGGCGATCCTGGAACCGAGTGGTTCTGGAGCAATGCCAATCAGCACTATGTCCGTTCACTGGGTTACAATAAGCTGAATAATCACATCTATGTGGTCAGCCGTATCGGCGGTCCCCATATCTATGTTCTGGATGCCGAAACCGGTGAACTGATTGGTGAACTGGATAACACGGGAATTGCTCAGAATGGTGCGACGTTTCACATCAATACCGTGGATGTGACCGATGACGGTCAGATTTTCGTGGCATCCCTGGGCAGAACACCGGAACTCTTCAATGTCTACCATTATGCCAATGAATCAGCCAAACCTGAGATGGTCTTCAGCAAGGATGTGGGCATTGTGGCCGGAGATGTGCTGGCCGTGTCCGGGACCGGAACACATATCACTCTCTATTCTGCCGGACACTGGTCTGCGGATACCACTCTTACAAGCCAGATGATTATCCTGGAAACGACAGACCTGGACAGCTGGACCGAATCTTTTGTCCACCTGCCGAAAAACCGGGATGCCAACTATGGGATCAGTCCAGTAGGAAATGGCGATTATATCTTCGTGAATGGAACCGGTGCATCCGGTCCCCTCTACATGAAGAAAGACGGCACGGTCCTTCATGAGTTCTTCCCCTATGGGACTTCCGTGGAATATTTTGAGATTCCAACGGTGGATACCAAAGGACTCCGCCGCTTTGTGGCGTTCACCAGCGCATGGTCCTCCGGTGTGTATGTGGCTGAACTTCTGGGAGACCCCGGAGACAGTCTGTGTGCAGACTATGAATTTATGGATGCACCCACACCCGATTATGCTACAATCAGCAATGCCAACGCAACCGGTATGTCTGTTTACAACAGCTTCAATAACAGCATTGTTGAACTGATTACCAATAACGGAATTTCTTCCTATAGTCTCGACATTGTAGCTCCCAATCATGATGTTCCGGCCATTGCCGTCATGGGTGTGGAACCACGCATGCTGGATTATAAAGTGGTGATCAATGAGAAAACCATGAATTTTGTCGTCCGGAATACAGGTACGGCCGATTTGGTCATCGATAGTGTGGTGGCTTCAAGTCCCGTTCTGACGACGGACCTGGTCCCCGGAACCCTGACACCCGGAACGGAAAACACCTACTCCCTAACCGTCTCTGCTGCGGAATTGGAAGGCGATTTTGAAGCTTCTCTGACCATCTATGCAGCCAACGGCTGGGACAAAGTCTCCGCCAAAGGTCAGGTGATCTCCGTGGAAGGCAATGTGATCGATGAAAACTTTGCTTCCTGGAGCTCCTACGGACACGGCTGGGGTGGCGAAAATGTAGGTCTGCGTACCGATGGCTACGGCAACGGGGACGCAAACTACATTGGTTCCCCCGATACCGGTCTGGACAGACCTATCATCATTCTGACACCTAAAATCATGAATCCTGAAAAGGTCATGTTCTACTATGCGGAATACAGCGGTGGCAGTGACGACTGGACCCTGAATGTGGTGTTGAGCCCCGATGGCGAAACATGGACCGATACGCTGGGTACCTATACGGCTCCCGGTGTGTTTGACTGGCAACTGGCCGTTCTGCCTGTAGAGGTTACCGGAGAATACTACATCGGTTTTGTATCTTCTGATACAGTCGCCGGAGGTATTTTCCTGGATGACGTGAAGGTGGATGGCGACGGTATTGCCATCGAAGGAAACGTAATCCACGAGGACTTCGAATCCTGGTCTGCCATTCCGGGGAACTGGATTGTCAACAATATGGGTCTCTATAACGATAATTACAGCCATTCCGGCACAAAATACCTGGGTGCCTCAAGTTTGGGTTCTGCCCACTCCGTGCGGCTGCCCGGTGTTGAAAATCCATCCTATGTCTCCTTCTACTACGCCCAATACAGCGTGGCCAGTGATGACTGGGATCTCATGATCTGCCTGAGTGAAGACGGCTCTACCTGGAGCGATACCTTGGCTGTTTTGTCCAATCCCGGAAACCTGGATTGGAAATATGCCTCCGTTGCCATTCCTCAGACAGGAAATTACTACATCGGTTTTGTCGTTGACGGCACAATCGAAGGTGGTTTTTTCCTGGATGATGTGAAAGTTGACGGGGACGGATCCTATGTGGGACTTGCAGACAAGATGTTACCGAAAACCTATGAACTGGGTCAGAACTATCCGAACCCGTTCAATCCTGCAACAACGATACAGCTGGCACTGCCTGAAGCCGGTATGGTAAACCTGACGGTTTACAATGTACTGGGACAGAAAGTTGCCGATGTCTATCGCGGACACATGGAAGCCGGTTATCATCACTTCAATTTCCACATGAGTAACCTGTCCAGTGGTGTGTACTTCTATCGTGTAAAAGTCAACGATTTCACAGCTGTGAAAAAAATGACAATCCTGAAATAATCACGTTATAGAAAACGGGCTGTCTCCGGACAGCCCGTTTGTTTAAATTCCTACAAAAACCCGGAACCTCCATGGAAACACTTCAGGCGATTCTTTTCATTCTGGTTTTTCTGATCATGGCCCTGTCCATGTTTTTCAGAAAGATTCCAGCACTCCTGGCTTTGCCCGTGATGGCTTTTCTGATTCCCCTGATCGGAGGGGTGTCTTTAAATGATACGATGCAACTGGTTATCGGGCAGGGTGCTTTAAGGCTCCATCGTGCCTATACAGTCATGCTTTTTGGGAGTATGCTCAGCGTGCTGATGCAAAAGACAAAAGTCGCAGAAAATCTCATAAAAAAAGGTGCTGAGCTTTCTGGGGATAATCCCTGGATTATTGCCGTGATGATGCTTTTTTTGATTTCACTTCTTTTTACAACTCTGGGTGGATTAGGTGCTATTATTATGGTGGCAACTATTGTGTTACCTATTATGACGTCTGTGGGTATCGGTCCCCTGACGGTTGTGGGTGTTTTTCTTTTCGGTCTGAGTATCGGAGGAATCCTGAATGCCGGCAACTGGGCGGTGTATGTGGATGTGATGAAACTCCCCGTAGAAGAAATCCGCTCGTTCGCCCTTTTAATGTTCGCCCTGGCATTTATGACAGCCCTCGTCTATATTACCGTCCAACTGTATAAAGACGGTCATGACCTGAATCTGAAAAAAATTATATCATACAGCCTGGGTTTTATCATATTGGCCCTGGTGCTATTTTACCTTTTAAACCACTCGGGATTTGCGCAAAAACCCACCGTTCAACAAATTTTATCTATGCTAAACACCGGTTTTAAATCCGGGATTAGTCTCCTTTTGGGGGGATTGTTCCTGTACAATGTGATCCGGATGTTTCGAAAAAAATCACTTGAGACCGGTGTTCACTGGAGCGCTTTTTTATCTCCGGTTTTACCTCTCTTTTTGATTTTGCTTTACAGTATGGATTTTATTGCCGCCTTTATTTGCGGATTGATATATGCCCTGGTGGCAACCTGGAAAAAGGGGAGTTTGAACGTTTTTATCAAATCGATTCTGGAGGGGGGAGCTGTTGTCATGCCGGCCCTGGTAATGATGCTGGGGATCGGAATGCTATTAAATGCCATTATCGGTCCAGGCGGGGAATGGAATGCCATGCACCCTGAAGGCTGGCCGGTTCTCAATGTCCTTCGCCCCCTGATGATGGCCATTACACCTGAAACCCCCCTGGGATTTGTGGTGATTTTTACCCTGGCTGCTCCCCTGGCCCTGTATCGTGGTCCCCTGAATGTGTGGGGGATGGGGTATGGTATCGCCGCAGTTTTTCTGGCCAGCGGTATGCCGGCCGGTGCCGTGATGGGGCTGCTTTTGGCTGTGGGACAGGTTCAGGGTATTTCCGATCCCACCAATACCCACAATGTGTGGCTTGCCAATGAAATGCAACAGGATGTGCAAAAAGTCCTCTGGAATACCTTGCCTTATACATGGTCTGTGGCTGTTGTGGGACTCATTGCCGCCTCGTTCATCTTTTATTGATCCGGATAAATCATTTATGACAAAACGAAAAATTAAAATTGGAATTGATGTGGGGGGAACCTTCACCCATGCCGTGGCTGTGAATATTGCCGATTATTCTCTGTTGGGAAAAGCCTGTGTGCCGACCACCCACAAAGCGGATGAAGGAGTGGCCCTGGGTGTGATTCAATCCATGAATAACCTGATCCGGGAAGCGGGAATTGGCCCGGATGAAGTGGTTTTGATTGCCCATTCCACCACTCAGGCCACAAATGCCTTGCTGGAAGGGGATGTGGCATCGGTGGGGGTGCTGGTGCTGGGGAAGGGATTTGAAGGCCGCCTGGGCTTTAGACAGATTCAAAATGATCATATTGAACTGGCGCCGGGAAAGTTTTTAAAAACATACCCTGCCTACATCGATGTGTCCCAGGGCTTTCAGCAGGATACTGTTCGTGAGCTGGTGAAAAAATTGTCCGCGGAAGGGGCAGAAGTCTTTGTGGCCACTGAAATTTTCGCTGTCGATCATCCCGAGCGGGAAAGTCAGATCCGGGATATGGTACAAGAAATGGGATATCTGGCCACGGCTGCCAGCTCCATTTCAAAACTTTATGGCCTTCGGGTCCGGACCCGAACTGCCTTGATTAATGCCAGCATGATGCCCAAAATGCTGGAAACAGCCAATATGACGGAAAAGGCAGTAAGAGAAAGCGGCATTAAAGCACCGCTTATGATTATGCGTTCCGACGGCGGGATCATGGATATTGAAGAGATGCGAAAACGTCCCATCCTCACCATGCTCTCCGGTCCGGCAGCCGGCGTGGCCGCTGCCCTCATGTATGCCAAAGTCTCAGACGGAATTTTTATTGAAGTGGGGGGGACCTCCACCGATATTTCCGTCATCAAAAACGGAAAGCCCCAGGTGAAAAGTGCCCAGATCGGCGGAAACAGGCTTTATCTGCGGACTCTGGACGTCCGGACTCTGGGAATTGCCGGCGGATCCACCCCACGGATCAAAGAGAATAAAATCATTGATGTAGGGCCTCGAAGCGCCCATATTGCCGAATTGGGGTATACGGCATTTGCAGAGGAAGAAAACTTTTCCGATATCCGCCTGGATACGGTTCGTCCACGAAAGGGAGATCCCGATGATTATTTAAAGATCATCAACCAGGCTGATCATAAAAGCTACACTGTTACACCAACCGGTGCTTCCTATTTTCTGGGACTTGTCAAAGATGCCGGTCATGGCTGGGCCAATGCAGATGCGGTCAAAAGTGTTTTTCAATCCTTGGGAAAACTACTGGATATGTCCCCCGAGCAACTGGCTGAAAAAATCCTGGAGATATCCGCCGGAAAAATCAAACCGGTGGTAAAACAGCTTACCCGGGAATACAAACTGGATGAGCGATTTCTGGAATTTATCGGGGGCGGTGGCGGTGCACCGGCCATTGTCCCATATACGGCAAAATTCATGGGAGTCCCTTATAAAATTTCCGAAAACACCGAGGTGGTTTCCGCGATTGGTGCCGCTCTGGGTATTATTCAGGATTCAGTGGAAAAAACCATCCTCAATCCTACTGAATCGGATATCATCGCCTTGCGCCAGGAAGCCTTTCAGGCGGTTCAGTCCATGGGTGCCGCCCCGGACAGCATTGAAGTAACTGTCGAAATCGATTCCCGGAATAAACGGGTGATCGCCACGGCGTCAGGTTCCAGTGAAATGCGGACCCGTGAACTGGAAATCAAGCCAAAATCTGAAGCCGAAATCCGGAAAATTGCCGCCGATTCCATGCGCAGTGATCCGGAATCGGTGGACATTGCCGGTCAGACAAATTATCTTTACGCTGCGGTGGTTCATCAAAAAACAAAACATCTTTTCGGATTGTTTACCCATGACCATACCATGGCCCGGATTGTAGATCTTGAAGGTGTGATCAAACTCAGGGTGTATGATTGTAAAGTCCGCCAGGAAACTCCGAATACTGTTAAAGACGCCCTAAAAGAACTCACAGGCGAACTCACCACCTTCGGCGACGCAGGAGCACTTGTCCCCGATGTGTTTCTTCTCATTGGCGGGAAAATTATTGATATGACCGGCCTGGTGGAAGAAAGCCAGATCCAGGCACTGGTAGATATTGAACTCAAATCAGTACTTCCCGATGAAGCCATCGTGTTGATTGTTGCACCAAAACACTAACACAGGTGATCATGAACGAATTGAATGCTCAGGCACGTGCCTACAACCTGGATGCCCTCAGAGGATTCGCCATTTTGACCATGGTTTTGTCCGGAACCGTCCCCTGGGGGAGTTTACCTGCGTGGATGTACCATGCCCAGGTTCCGCCGCCGAACCATGTTTTTAACCCCAACCTGCCGGGAATTACCTGGGTGGATCTGGTTTTCCCCTTCTTCCTCTTTGCCATGGGTGCTGCCTTCCCCCTGGCTCTTTCCAAAAAAATCGAGAGTGGTGTTCCAATCTCACGCATTATCCTGTCCATCGTGGAACGGGGGTTTATGCTGGCAGTTTTTGCCGTGTTCGTCATGCATATCCGCCCCCATCAACTGAGTGCCTCTCCTGAAGGATGGACCTGGGTTGCGGCCCTGGGAGGATTTGTGATCCTCTTTCTCGTTTATTTAAGACCTCCGAAATTCTGGCCTGTCAGCCTAAAACGTTCGATTAAAATATCCGGCTGGCTGGCATTGGTCCTCTGGCTGATCTTTATGAAATATGCCGACGGCTCCGGCTTCTCCTTTCAACGGAACGATATCATTATTATTGTTTTAACAAATATGGCCGTTTTCGGAGCTCTCATTTGGCTGGGAACCCGGAAAAACCTCCTCTTCAGGCTGGGAATCCTGGGTTTTTACCTGGCATTTCGCTTGGTCCACACTCAGTGGGATATCATGCAGGCGATAGGCCCCTATGCCGAACCGGTGCAAAACATCGGATCCGTCCTCTTTCTCTTTACTCAACAGGCTAAAAACTGGATGATCCGGGTTTGGGATTATTCTCCCTTTCCGTGGCTCTACCAATTTCATTTCCTCAAATATTTGTTTATTGTCATTCCCGGGACCATCGCCGGTGATTTGATCCTGAAATGGATGAA
>JASGMP010000085.1 GCA_030156395.1 Fidelibacterota bacterium | reverse complement strand
TTGATTTCCTTCAGGAAATCGGTGTTTTCCACCTTTGTCTGTAAAAGGGGGATTTTCATGTCCGTGGCAAGGTCTACCACAAGCGGGGGGATTTCCAGATCTTTCAGTAGGATAACCGCCGGTATTTCATACGCAAACATCCGTTGAAAGATGGATTTCATGGCGGTAGCTGAAATAGTGGATATAAATTTGACTTCCTTGTGTGTGAGGATTTGCAGGGATTTTGGGGAAAAGAAATCCCAGTATCCCGCCAATTCGAGTCCGGGAATATTCACCTTGGATGAGCGGATGATATTCTTCCGCCCCACCCGGCCATTTAACTGAACAATGCGGAGTTTGGCTCCAATTTCATTCAGCAGACGCTGTATGGTCAGTTCAAAGGTCATAGCTAAAATTTATCTTTATATTTTTTCAATTGCCTTACCATTTTTGCCACCACCTGGTCGATGGTTTTTGTGAGTTCACGGCTTTTTCCTTCGACGGTTAGCGTTTTTCCGGGGACATTCACGATGAGTTCGGTTTTTACTTGTCCGGCTTCTGCATCCTCGATGATGACATGGACATCAACAATGCGTTCAAAAACTTTGCTCAGGCGGTTTAATTCATCCTGTACATACTGCTTCATTTTGTCTGAAATGTTCATATGTCTTGCCGTGATTTCAACTCTCATTGTGGCCTCCGTTCATGTTTTTTGGTTTATGCTGTCTACCAGCCCGGGGATGTGCCTGCCGGTAGACATCCTTAAGTCGTCCTGTATTTACATGGGTATAAATCTGGGTAGTTGATAGACTTGAGTGTCCCAAAAGGGACCGGACGGCCTGAAGGTCTGCTCCATTTTCCAGCAGGTGAGTTGCAAAAGAATGGCGAAGGACATGCGGACTGTTTTTCCGGGCACCGTCGGAAAATGCCCGGATGATTTTTTCAATACGGTATTGGACATCCCGTGGACTGATCCGTTTATTTTGTTTAGAAATAAAAAGGGGAGAAGCGCTTTCAAAGCTTCCAAATTTTTCCCGTCTGAAGGCCAGATAAGCTTCAAGACTCTTCATGGCTTCCGCACCGACGGGCAGAACCCTTTGCTTATCTCCCTTGCCCACAACCGAAACGGTATTCCCGTGTGTATTCAAATCCATGATATTCAACTGAACCAGTTCATTCAGGCGCATTCCTGTGCTGTATATCAGGTCCACCAGGGCTTTGTCCCGGCTGTGTATGAATGTATCTGCAGGTATTGAACGGAAAAGGGCTCTCATCTGTTCCTGGGTGATAAATACCGGCAGTTTTGAAGGGAGTTTTGGCGAACGGATAGCATAGGCGGGGTTTTTGTCGATCCATTCATTTCGCATGGCAAATTTGAAAAGGGATTTTAACGCGGCCAGTTTCCGGGCGATGGTTTTGGCAGACTGTCCCTCCTCAGAAAGTTTACCCAGGAAATGTCGGAGTGTCAGTTTGTCAATCTTTTTTATATCGATTTCCGGCTCGCTGTAATAGTCCCGGCAATAATCCCTGAACTGCAGTAAGTCCCTGCCGTATGCTTCCAGAGTGTTGGCGGAATATCCCCGGACCTCATGAAGATAGGAAAGAAAACGGTTCAGGCATGTATCATAACTTAACATAGGGATTCCCCGTTATAATCTAAAATCTCAAGGACCTCACACATGTCTCGGGGCAAAGAGGATCGAACGTGTACCGGTTCTCCGGTCCGGGGATGTGCAAAAAACATTTCATAACTGTGGAGAGCCTGTCTGTGTATGCAGTCCAAAACCTGAACGGCTTTTTCCCGTTGGCGGGGTTTCAGACTTTTTAATTTTTTCGTTCGTCCTCCATAGGTGCTGTCTCCCAAAACCGGGTGACCGTTGTAAGCCATGTGGACCCGGATTTGATGGGTCCGGCCGGTGATAATCCGCAGGCGGACCAGACTGAGGAAATCCAGATTTGCTAAAATCTCATAGCGGGTTTCGGCATCTTTCCCGTCAGGAACGACGGCAAATTTTTTCCGGTTGGAGGGATCCCGACCGATGGGATCCAGAATGACCCCTGAAGAGGGTGAGATGGATCCCCAGACCAGTGCCAGATAATATTTTTCGATTTTCCGGTGTTCAAATTTCCGGGCCATTTCATGGTGGGTGACATCATTTTTTGCGGCGATAATAGTCCCTGAGGTATCTTTATCCAGCCGATGAATGATGCCCGGACGGTAATATCCTCCGGCGGTTGAGAGCGTTGTGCAATAATGGGCCAGAGCGTTGACCAGTGTCCCGGTCCGGTTTCCTGCTGCCGGGTGGACAACCATATCCGGTGGTTTGTTGATCACGATAAGATCCTCATCCTCGTAGACGATCTGAAGGGGGATCATCTCCGGCTCAACCGTCAATGGGCGCCGTTGGGGGATGCTAATGGTCAGAATGTCCCCGGGAGTCACTTTCAGAGAAGCTTTATCAATGACCCGGCCGTTCCGGAGTATGTGGCCGTTTTCGATGAGTAACTGGACCCGTGTCCGTGAGATACGGGGGATGGACTCGGCAATAAAACGGTCGAGACGTAAAGATTTTTGATGTGGAGAGACAATAATCTGATACGTCTGGGTATCTGTTGTCTCTTCATAGAGTTCATCCGTCAGCATGTTTGGTCTGTCGATTCCGGAGAAATGTTCCCAGAATAAAAAGCAGCACTCCGATGGTTATGGCTGAATCCGCAATATTATAGACCGGCCAGTAATATCCGGATATTCCCATCTGAATCATGTCTGTCACTGTGCCCCGGAAAAGCCGGTCGTAGAAATTACCCAGGGCACCGCCGATGATCAGGCTGAAGGCAATATCATTCAGAAGGCTGTAAGTCTCACGCCGGTACTGGTAAAAGAGATAAAGAATTATGACCATAAACCCCAGATAAGAAATAATATGAATTCCGGGAAAGTGAATCCCAAAGGCTATGCCGTGGTTCTCAACCCGGGTGATGATCAGATTATTCCCAAGAAGATGGATCGGATTCCGCACAGGGATGCTGAAATAGGAACGGGTCAGAACTTTTGTCCATTGATCCAATAACACCACACAAATGACGATTAAAGCAAACCGAATCCGGCGTGTAGAAAGTTTAAGTATCTTGTGAGCCATATATCAATTTCCGGGTCAAACCGTGTTGGCCCTTGGATTATTTGATTTTTGATTTGCAGTTTACACAATGACGGGTATGAGGGACTTCCTCGAGCCGTTCATTGGGTATCCGGCTTCCGCATTCCACGCAAAAGCCGTATTCCGGGTCATTATCCACCCGGTTCAGGGCTTCATTCAGATAATTCAAATATTTGAATTCGCGGGTATAATGCATAAAGGCTTTTTCACGTTCCTGAGCGTCGGTTCCCACATCAGCCATGTGATAGGCATAATTGGAATCAATTTGTGCCGAACCACCCGCTGGAGAATTGTCCATGAAAGCCTGGCGTTTTTCATCCAGTTGTTCCATGATTTCTTCTCTTTTTTTCAGGATGACTTCCCTGAAATGTTGCCGTTCTTTGGCCGTGAGACCTTTATTCTTTTTGTCAGCCATTGCCGGTTCCTTCTTTGCTTAGTCGTTTGATCATCATGCTTATTTCAACACCGTCTAGTTTCAGTGTTTTTGTGGCCTCAGGGTAATCTACGGTTTCTGACAATTCATCTGCAAGGGTTTCTGTCATGAGATAATCCCGATAAGCCTGGACAGCTTTTTTTATGAGGTCTGGCCCCTGAATGCCCAGATGGATCCGATCGTCTACACGAAAACCGGTATCTTTTCGAAGGGTCTGAATATGCCGGACCAGATCCCGGATGAGTCCCTCATCTTTCAATTCCGGCGTCAATTCTGTATTCAGGGCCAGGAAATACCCTTTATCCTCTACAGCCGCAAGATTTGACCGTTCTTCCATGTTGACCTGGATTTCCCAGGGTTCCAGGGTATATCCCTTCACCCGGATACTCTCACCTCTGCGGACTTTTTCCGCCGTTTCGTCGGCATTCAATTCAGCCAAAGCCCTGGCAACAACGGGCATGTCTTTTCCCAGTTTCTGTCCAAGCAGCTTGTAGTTGGGCTTGATGACAAAACGAATATATTCCTGTGGATTTTCCGTAAGGGTCACATCCTTGATGTTCAGTTCTTCAAGAATCTGGTCCTTTAAGGCCAAAATATGTTCACGTTCGTTTTTACGGGCCGGTTTAACGATGACATTGGACAATGGTTGCCGTGTGCGGATATTGGCTTTGTTCCGGGCAGAACGGCCCAGTTCCACAATCTTGATGATGGTATCTATCCGTTCGGAAAGTGCTTCATCAATGTAGGATTCATCCGCTTCAGGAAAGGGATTCAAATGGATACTCTCCGGGGCGTTTTTATCTACGGAAAGAACCATGTTCTGGTAGATTTCTTCTGTGACGAAAGGTATTATGGGAGCCATTGTAAGGATGATGGCTTTCAGGGCTGTGTAGAGAGTATAATATGCGGCCAGTTTGTCACTGTCGTTTTCACTTTTCCAAAAACGGCGGCGGCTTCGCCGGACATACCAGTTAGACAAATTATCCAGAAGGAATTCGAATTTCCGCATAAGCCGTTCCGCATGGTAACTATCGTATTCTTCCCGGGCTTCTTTGACAAAGGTATGGACTTTGGACAAAGCCCAGCGATCCAGGTCGGTTAATGAGCTTCGGTCCACCTTCCCGGCAACGGGATTATATTCATCCAGATCCGCGTAGGTGATATAAAATGAATACATATTCCAAAGCGTGAGAAGTTTTTTGCGGATTTCATCGGCCGGTCCATATCCGAAATTGAGGTTATTTTCCGGATTGTGAGCTGTAAAGATCCACCGCATCACATCCACCCCCATTTTCTCTGCCGCGTCTTCAAACCAGATCGCATTTCCGGCGCTTTTGTGCATGTCGTTGCCGTGCTCATCCTTTACCAGAGCATGTCCCAACAAGGTTTTAAAGGGAGCTTTCTTTTCCAGAACCGTACTCATGGCCAGAAGTGAATAAAACCAGTTCCTGAATTGTCCCGGAAGACTTTCGGTGACAAAATCTGCAGGGAACCATTGTTTCCAGTATTCCCGGTTTGAAAGGTATCCCAGGGTGCTGTAGGGGACAATCCCGGCATCGAGCCAGGGATTTCCCACATCGGGAACCCGTCTGGAGACGCCTCCGCATTTGGGACAAGCAATTTCGACCTTGTCAATATATGGTTTATGGGGACTGTGTCCTTCAAATTCTTCCCAACCCTTTATAGCCCGTTCTTTGAGCTCTTCTTTGCCGCCGATAACTTCGAAATGACCGCAGGTATCACAAACCCAGATCGGCAGGCTGAGTCCCCAATACCGTTTTTTGGAGATCATCCAGTCATGCATGTTTCTCAGCCAGTCCAGTTCCCGTTCCCGGCCCCAGGCAGGAATCCACTGGATATCATCCACAACCTCCGCTATTTCATGGCGGAGTTCATCCATAGATATAAACCACTCATCCACCAGACGAAAGACCAGTTCCGTGCCATGGCGCCAACAGGTGGGATAACGGTGGGTGATTTGATCCCGTTTGTATAAAATGCCTTTTTCCTTGAGAGATGAAAAAATATCAGGAGCAATAGACTGGACATTTTTACCGGTAAGCCAGTCAAATCCTTCCAGATAATTTCCAAACTCGTCGATGGGAGCAATAACGGCTATATCATTTTCTTTGGACAGGGCAAAGTCTTCTTTACCACATCCAGGAGCAATATGGACAATGCCTGTTCCGTCGGAATCGCTGACTTCATCCCAGGCGATCACAATGTGACGGACACCCTTCTGGACCGTGAGTTCATCGAAAGGTCCTTCATATTCCAGTCCCAGTAAATCTGTTCCCCTCAGGGTTTCCACAAGGGTATATTCTCCCTTGAGGATTTTTGTGAGATTCTGTGCCAGGTAATATATTTCATCGCCCTGTTGTACTTTGACATAATCCAGGTCCGGATGGACTGCTGCGGCAGTATTGGCGGCGAGTGTCCAGGGGGTTGTGGTCCAGACCAATAGAAATTCGTTTTTTTTATGTTTCAGGCGGAACTTGGCAAAAATCGTGGGGTGCGTCAGCTCCTTGTATCCCTCAGTGGCGATTTCATGCTCACTCATGGCTGATCCGCATTGGGGACACCAGGGCATCACATCATATCCTTTGTAAATCATGCCCCGGTCGTAGCACTTTTTCAAAAAATGCCAGATGGTATAATTGTTTTCATCGGACATGGTATAATATGAATGATCCCAGTCCATCCAATATCCCAGCCGGATGGATTGTTTCGTTTGAATTTTTGAGTATTTATTTACCCGGTCTTTGCAGGCCTGGACAAATTTTTCAATGCCGTACGCTTCAATATCTGTTTTGGATTTAAACCCAAGCTCTTTTTCCACTTCCACTTCGACCCAGAGTCCCTGACAGTCAAAACCATTCTGATACCGGAGTTCTTCCCCCAGCATGGAATGATAGCGGTTAAAAACATCTTTCAGGGTTCTTCCCCAGGCATGATGGACTCCCATGGGATTATTGGCGGTAATGGGCCCATCTAGAAAGGACCATTTCTGATGTCCTTTGTTTTGTTCACGCAATTTATTAAAAATGTCTTTTTCTTCCCAGAATTTCAGCTTTTCGTGTTCCAGCTGGATGAAATCCACTTTGCTTGATACCGGTTTGTACATGAAAATCTCCCGATTGATACCGCGGTTTTAGATCATTCCTGTCATGATTTTTTCCCTTCCATTCACGGCCTTTTGACATCCGTCCTGCCTGTTCGTTTGGGAACATTACAGATATCTTTAAATTTATTTCTATCTAGATGGAATGTCAACGACAAGAGACAGGATACCTCTTAAAAATACCGAAATTGCAAGAATATTACTTTTACAAAAAATTATTATCCTTTGACTCTTAAGATAGAAAGATTTACCTTAAGTATTAAATAAAAAAAGCCGAATAAACATGGGCGATCCGAATAAAAAGAACAAATATAGAAAGGAGTTCGGAATGAAACGAATGCTAACTGTTCTGGTACTGTTATTTATGGTATCAGCCCTATGGGCCGAATCGGCTCAAACCGTGGCGTACATGGAATATGATCCCACGGACAGTTTAGCTGCCTGGTATGGCACCAGTGGAAGTCGGGGCGTAACCGGCGGCTATGACCTGGATGGAGACGGAAAAATGGAAGTCTATGCCGTTCATTATGGCCAGGGCGGCGGAGTTGTGGGATTGGAATATACCGGAGATGGTGCCATGGAAGTGATCTGGTATTCCGATACAACCTCCACAACCTATTCAAGCGGAACCCGCATGGTTCAGGTAGCCGATCTGGATGGCGACGGACTGAAAGAAGTTGTTTTCTTTCGTGGCTACTATACGGATGATCCCAATGCCGGTCTGTATATTTATGAAGCAGACGGGACGGATAACGGATTCAAAGATCCGGTCCACTATACCCTAAACGCCCTGGGACAGATCTTCAACTTCAACGGCGTTGGCGCTATGGGAGCCTCCCGTGTGGAATATTTCATGGTGGATGATGTCGACGGAGATGATACTGAAGAATTACTGGTTCCCTTCAACGGCCCCAGTATGGTCTTTGATTACGGTGACACAACTGAAACAGATACGGTTTCCTATGAGCATTCCGGAGATTTCTTTGCCATTATGTCGGCAACAGGGGATCTTCAGGGTGGTTTTGGAACGCTGGTCAGTGAATATGTCATCTCTGCCCGTGATATCGATATGGGAACGGTGGGCCCCGATCACCCGTTATTTGGGCGGGATAACCGTCTGGGTGGCGGC
>JASGMP010000084.1 GCA_030156395.1 Fidelibacterota bacterium | reverse complement strand
AGAGATGGGATATATGATTTCGCTTAGGTGACGCCCCCCACCCCGGGGGTAAAATACCGCGAAATGCGACACTATGCAAGATAATATTGTTATTCGTATATATAAATAGTCAAATCATTTGATAGATAAAATACTTTATAATCTACCTACCAAAATATCCAAGCTGACTGTTGTTAAGTTGATGGCATCGAAGTACTAGCTTCTATTTATTCATCATTCTTCATTCATCATTCTTCATTCATCATTCTTCATTATTTATAATACCGTGTGTTCTATAAAGATATGAAGTCCTATCCCAATCAGTATCACGCCACCCACCATATCAGCCCAGCGGCTGAAATGGTCTCCAAAATGACAACCGATGAGGCTTCCCAGAAGAGAGAGGATGAAGGTGGTGATTCCAATTATAAGTACGGCAGTCAATAGATGTATATCCAACAGGGCAAAGCTAATGCCAACAGCTAAGGAGTCTATACTGGTAGCAATGGAAAGAAGCAACAGAGTCCGGATTTCAAAATGATCGGTTTTTTGATCTTCAGGGATTTCGTGAAAAGCCTCCCATATCATTTTCAGGCCAATAAAGAGGAGTAGACCCAAAGCAATCCAGTGATCCACATGTTCGATATAAGATTTAAATCCGATAGCCGCATAGTAGCCGATCACTGGCATAATGGCCTGAAAAAAACCAAAAAATACTGCCATCTTCAAAGATTTCCCCAGATGATGTTTATCCAGATTCAAGCCCCCGGATACCGAGACAGCCGTCGCATCCATGGCAAGTCCGATAGCAACCACAAACAAAGCAAAAAGAGACATCCATACTCCTTCTATTGGGCCCAATCTAAAAGAAAATGTTTAAATCTCAAAGTTTCGTGACTTCTTTGTATCTGTTCTATATATTATCTTATATGACAAACCTCAAAAGACATCTTATTGTTCTCTTTTTGCTGATATTTTGCTGTTTTACTCCGGTCTGGAGTGACCCGACGGTTGAAATCCGTGGAAATGGTCCTGTTGGATCGGTTGTGACCCTCTTCAGGCAGGATACGATTGTGTACAGGCAAAAAATACAGGATGACGGAAAGTATTCTTTTAAAATTACGGATGGACCTGAACGGAAATTTCTTACCTGTAACCGTGTTGGCTTTAAAAGCAGCGGACGAATCGGGATACCATCCGGTAATGTGAGCTCAGATTTCTACCTTTCTCCCATTAAACAGCAGCGAAAAACCGTGAGTGCGTGGATTAGTACACCGGTTTTCAGTGAGGGAATCAAAAGTTTTGCAAACCACGCTTCTCTTTTTACTCATATTTCACCCATGGCATACAGAATAGTGGAAAACGGTCGTATCCACTGGAATCCGGATCGGGAGGTTCGTTCTGTCCAGCAAGTTGCCTATAAGCATTCCCTTGCCGTATATCCTACTCTGGGTGCGGATTACAAATCTCCAATTGTCCGGGATATGATTCGAAATCCGGAAATCCGGGACAGGCAAATCCATCACATAGCCCAGCAAATGCTATGGTTTGGTTTTGAAGGAGTGGATCTGGATTTTGAAGGGATTGATCCGGCGGACCGGAACGCTTTTACTGCCTTTGTCCGCTTATTGGCAGATACGCTTCATTCATACGGACTTGGCCTGTCGGTGACTCTTCAGCCCAAACTTCAAACCCAAGGTGGGCAGGACTACCAAGCTATCGGGGAAGTAGCGGATATTGTCCGGATCATGTGTTATGATAATCACTGGGGTAAACCTATACCCCCCCATCATTCTGATTATACCTGGGTGCGGAACGTGATGCGATTTGCCATAAGTGATTCGGGAGGCATCCCACCTGAAAAACTGGTGATGGCCCTGCCTTTATATGGACACCGGGGCAAGGTAGATGGAGAACACGCTCTTTTCTGGACTGAGATAGTAGATATTCTGAAAGAAGCCGGATTGCCTGAATCCCATGTCCAAAGAAATGCCTATGATTTGCCTTTCTTCTACATTCAGGGCGAAGCGGTGTATTTCGAAGATGGCCTGAGTGTGCGGAAGAAACTGGATATCATCGATGAATTGGAATTACAGGGTGTATGTTTCTGGCGTTTGGGACAGGAGGATCCACAGTTATACCGCTTTATCGATGATTGGTTGAAAGGAGAGTAAAATGTGCGGCCGTTTTGCTCTGGCATTTACGAAGGATGTGATAATTGAAGAATTGAATGGTGGCGATTGGTTTGAATATCGTTATCCTCTGGCACTGCCCCGCTATAATGTGGCCCCCATGCAATATGCTCCGGTTTTATGGAAAGAGGAAAAGCGAATATCCCTTGATGCTTTCCGGTGGGGACTCGTTCCCAGATGGGCAAAAGATGAAAGTTTTGCGTCCCGTATGATCAATGCCCGTCTTGAAACCCTCCGGGAAAAACCGGCTTACCGCCATCTGATTTCTCATCATCGGGGAGTCGTGCTCAGCAGTGGTTATTTTGAGTGGCAACAGACTGTTTCCGGCAAACAGCCATGGTATATTTACCCCGAAAAGGGATCTGTCCTGCCAATAGCCGTTCTTTGGGATGTATGGAATACGGCGGATATGTCTCCCTTATATACGTTTACCATCATCACAACGGATGTCCGGGATGATTTATCCCGCATTCACACACGTATGCCTGCTTTACTGAATCCCGGTCAAATTCAACCCTGGATAGCAGGAGACCTGTCACCGTACGATCTAAAAAAACCAAATGTTAAAACCCGGATTCATCCAGTTTCGACGATTGTGAATTCCCCTGAGCATGATAATCCGCAATGTATTCAACAGACAGAATTCTGATGAACCTAAGAAACAGAAAACTTGTAGAGTTTTTGATTTTATTCATATTTATCCCTGTCATGCTTATTTTTATCAATCATATTGCCGGGCGACTGATTATCCCGGTACTCCTGATTACATCGTTTATCCTTTTTAAACAATTACAAAAAGATCCGGCATTTGATCGTCACAGTTTGTGGAAAGGCCGGTTAAATAAAAAAGAAATCAAGAGGATTTTTTACCGGTTTATTCCTGGTGCTTTATTGTTGGGAGTGCTGACTTATTTCTTTTTGCCGGACCTTTTTCTTGTTTTCCCAAAGGAAGCGCCCGGATTTTGGCTTTTGGTCATGATTTTGTACCCCTTGGTTTCAGTTTATCCCCAGGAATTGATATTCCGCACCTATATTTTTCACCGCTATCAATCCGTTTTTTTCGAAAAATATGGAATGATAACCGCCAGTGCGGTGGCATTTGGGATGTACCACCTGTTTTTTTGTAACTGGATCGCCCCAGTGCTGAGTTTTGCCGGCGGATTCCTCTTTGCATCCACTTATGCACGAACCCGTTCCACAGCAGCTGTGGCTCTGGAACATGCCCTATGGGGAGATTTTATTTTTACCGTTGGGTTAGGGATGTATTTTTATGGGGGAAACATATGAGGAGTTTAGAGTGGAGAGTGGATAATAATGAGTTGTAGCGGCAGGACGTGTCCTGCCGTAGAGTAATGAGTTGTAGCGGCAGGACGTGTGTCCTGCCGTTGAGTTTTGAGTTGATCATTAATTTGAATGACTGATTGTGCTTTATAGAATAATTGTGCTGAGGTGGGTGTATTAAACAATATTATATTATATGATTATATAAAATATAATATAAACTTGATTTTCTGGATTGGTTGGATTATTTTATCCCCGGGGGGAAGAACAGGTAAAAGAAATCCTATAAAGAAATGATCCTATATCAAAGCTACAGCAAATTTTTGAAAACCTATGAATTTATATGTAATAATTTTTGTTTATCGTTCTTATTTCCAAAAGTTTTGTTTTCACATTGGAGAAGGTTGATAGGAATCCGGAATGATGAAATCCGAAAAAATCAAAGGGTTACTGTCTACACTAGGACCGGGAATTCTCTTTGCAGGAGCAGCTATCGGTGGTTCCCATTTGGTACAATCCACCCGGGCAGGTGCCAATTATGGATTTACACTAATGGGGCTTGTTGCTCTTACTTTGGTTCTTAAATATCCCTTTTTTCAATATAGTCACCGTTATGCAGCATGCACCGGTAAATCCCTGGTGGATGTCGCAACGATTCTGGCGTTTCTTACAGCACTGGTTTTTGCACTTCTCAATTTCCGCCTTGTTTCAGCCCGGTATTTTTATGTAAATACTTAGCTGGTGTGGTATCCTTTTCCTGACTGGATTCAGTCTGATTTATTTATGGAAAAGGATGAGTAGTTAAAGATCTCTTTATGATTTTAGTTTGAGGGATCAATGTGGACTGTTGCTTCGATATCCAATTCTTTCCGAATGGTGGCTTCCAGCTCATCGGCAATTTCATGTCCGCGAGCTAGTGTCCATTCACCGGGGAGCTCGATATGAAGGGTCATCTCTCGGTGTGTCCCGTATTCATGCATGTGAATGTGATGTATGTTTAACTCTCTTTGACAAATCTTTTCACCGATTTTCCGGACCTGTTCGATAGTTTTGGGAGAAGGTGGATTGCCCATAAGACGTGAAGAAGCATCCCGGATGATTTCGTAGGCGGAATGAAGAATCAAAAGTGCCACAATGCCTGTCAACAGACTGTCTATCCACCAGACATACGGACCTATAAAAATCCCTGCAAGAATGATGAGCGATGACAGGGCATCACTCCGGTGATGCCAGCCATCCGCCCGAACTGACTCCGAATCGGTCTTCCGGCTGATATGAAAGGCATACTGAGCCATCAGTTCTTTTGAAATTATGGATAAAGATACGACCATAATGGAGATCCAGCCATACTGAACGGCGTTGTGTGAGGATATGTTTTCATAGGCTTTGGTGAAAAATTCCCAGGATACCCCCACCAGCATCATGCCTATGAGAATCGCTGCAATAAGTTCAGCCCGCCCGTGTCCAAACGGATGTTCTTTATCTGCGGGTTTCGATGAAATTCTGGCACCCATTAATACAATCAGAGAACTGAGAGAATCAGATAACGTATGCCAGGCATCGGCTATGATAGCTACAGACCCACTGACAAGTCCTCCCCAGTATTTTATAATAAATAACACGAGATTTCCGGCGATGGAGATATATCCTGCCCGGTTGATCGCTTTCCGACGTGTGTTGCTCATGATTTTTCCTGTTCTATTCCCAGCCTGATTTGTGTATACTTTAAGCCTAAATTTACAAAAGGAGAGACTCGTATGCGAAAAATCTTCATCCTTGTTTTGACAATTTCTCTCTATATGTCTTGTAGTACCGGATATCAACTGAACCGGGAAACCTGGCGGGGAAATTTATCACCTGATTCTTTGGACAGCCAGATCCTTGAGGATTTAAAAAATCGGCCTCTGTATACGTTTAATGAATATGAAATAGATATCTATCTCAAGTGGCTCTATCATGCCGAGCCGGATTTTCAGGAACGAATCCGACATCTGGCAGAGAAAAACATCCATCAACCTTACGAATTATACCTTCTGGGAGAATTTCCCTTTGAACTCTATGATCCCCAGCCTTTGTATGTTTTGGACCGGAGTGACTGTGTCGTTTTTACAGAACATGTTTATGCCATGGCGCTTTCCCGGGACTGGCCCTCCTTTTTTAAGACATTGATGCATTTACGCTTTCAGGATGGAGAAATCAGTGTAATAAAACGGAATCACTATGCCCTTCACGACTGGCTGCCCAATAATGCCTGGCTGGTACATGATATTACAGACAGTCTGGGTGTAGTGACATTCCCGGATACTATCCGGTATGACAAACAGCGTTTCTTTAAAAATCGGTATTATTTGGAAACCGAAATTCCAAAAGATTCCCTCACCTGGACCTATGTCCCGGCGAAAAATATTGAAAAGGCCTCCAAATTTTTAAAAACCGGGGATTTGGTATTTGTCGTGCGTGGTTTCGAAAACGGCCGCTGGATCGGTCATTACGGTCTGATTATCGTTGATGAGGATGGTCTTGTCAACTTAATCCATTCCACCCCTCCGGAAGTGATCAAACAACCCCTCATGGAATATGTGCATCAATCCCTGGTCCGGAATGAGAGAAACCGCGAATACAATACAAAGGCAGAAATAGAAAATCCCCGAATCCAACATTATAATACACAATTGAAAGAAAAAAAATTCCGATTTTTTCGCAAACCCAAACCCCTTATGACGCCCAGGCCCTATTTTTACGGCTTGAAATTTCTCAGACCGGTTGAACCGAACACTTCAATTGGATAATGATGAATGATGAATGATAAATGATGAATTAAATTGGAATTTTATACCATAGGACGTCTCAATGTCTCAACCTACTTCAGAATAATCGCTTTCTTTTGAGTCCGCAAATGATTCTGAATGATTTGTACGATATATATTCCGGAGGACAGATGTTGGGATTCCTCCTGAAGGATATTTTTGTCTGCTGACAGTTCCACTGTTTTTTCACTGTGAACGTAACCCCGGATGTCGATAATCCGAAGGGTTGCCGGGCCGGAACGAAACCCCTGTATGGATATATTGAGAGTATGATTCACGGGATTGGGGTAAATGGCGGCCGAGGGGTGAAGCGTCTTCGGAACCGGATTCACAGGTGGAGTTACAGACACAAAAGTGGTATCCAACAAGGGACTCCACCCGGGAGTAGCCGTGGAATCCGGTGCGATATACCAGTCTCCGGAATCATTACCTGGAAAACTCCGTCTGGCCCGTTCACCTTCCTGGATGATGGGGGATGTATAACTTCCGTCCGAGGGATCAATCAGGACATTTTCCGGTGATTTTAGCAAAAATTGTTCCTGTCCGTTAATCATTGGGAAAGCGTTCATAGAGTTGAAATACAGAACCGATTCATCAAGCTCTGTATTCCAATAAGTTTCAAATGCCCCTCGGGTGGCATAACGGCCGAGGACAAGTAATCCCCGGGCCGGGATATAGCAGTTCTCAGGGAGGATAAACTCTCGTGTAGATTCTATTTGCTGGATTACAAAATTACTTACATCCGCATCTGCCGAACCGGTATTCACCAGTTCAATAAATTCATAGACGAAATTTCCAAGTCCTGTTGCATCGGAATATTCCGAGATATAAACCGGTCCTGAATTCCCCCCTGATGTGATGCCACTGACCGTGATCACTGGTGAATCACCGGCTGCATTGAAAGAAGATACACCGAACAAATAACTTGTTCCGGGACGGAGGGGTGAAATGGTGATTTGAGTTATATTTTCTGTCGTACTGTGATACAGATTTCCGTCTACATATATATGAAAGCCCTCCTCGTTGTCAGATTCATCACTCCAGACAAGGGTCACAGAGGTATCCGTCACGCTTTGTATGGTCATATTTTTAGGTGGAATGGGAAGGTCACCCCAGATGTAGCTGGCAAATTCCGGGTGATCGATAAAAGGGTTCCGGTTATGCTGGATGCCATAGATAACATCATTCCGCCTCCGCTCAAAATCATCCGGAGGATCCTGGAGATGCCATTCCAGAAGGGTGGATTTTTTGCCGAGATAGGGGATTGTATCAAGTGTGCCGGTAGAGTCCACCATTTCCAGGTCGTATGTGTTGGGATTTTCATAGCGGACTGTCATGTAAAAAATCATTCGGGCCACATCGCCTTTGACCGCATCCCGGGGTTCCCAGGCTGTCGTTGTATAAAAACACTCCGTGGCTTCATCATGGCGGATCGTTCCCCAGTCGAAATCTTTTGATCCCCGGGCCGAATTCACGCTCCGGTCTGCCGGGCGCAGATGGTGGATGTCCGTATATGCGGTATCTGTGTCATTGGGAAAACCATGGGATTTCGGCCACACATGTTCCCGGTTCCAGG
>JASGMP010000083.1 GCA_030156395.1 Fidelibacterota bacterium | reverse complement strand
GGGCTCAGGGGCTCAGGGGCTCAGGGGCCGACTTTCGACTTTAGACTGAATATCTCGGTAACTCATGCAATACTTCTCTTCCAAACATCCAAATCTTTGTGTGATTTCTAAATAAATCCCCATTTCACACAATTAACTAACACACACTAATATTCTTCACTGTAAGTAATAATTATCCCACAAAAACCACTTGTTACTCGTCACGCGTCACGCGTTACGGTTTCCTCATTTCATCATGATCATCGTTCTTGTTCCGGCATGCCGTCCATTTATCCTAAGCTGATACACGTAAATACCTGAAGCCACATTCTGTCCGGAAACATCCTTTCCATCCCAGGTAAATGTCTGTTCACCGGCGGAAAGCGTTGATGAGATTCGTTGGACAAAAGCTCCATTCAGGTGATAAATTGTCAAATCTGCTTGTCCCGGTTCATCCATCCTGAAAGGAATCACTGTTGAAGCATTAAAGGGATTTGGATAGTTTTGTTGAAGAGCAATCGTTTTAGGTGTATAGGCATTCTGAGTTCCAACATACTGAATCATACTATCCGGTGAAAAAGTCACGGTAAACACATCTCCCGGTTCAGCATGGCTGAAATCCACAAAATCCTTTCCAAATGTTTTCCAGGGCTCGCCATTTTTTTCCACGGCCGTAATCCACAGGCGGTCATCCTCAATGGCTAAAGGTTTAAGTTTCTGTTGGTTTAAAGCAGATTCATGGGGACGGAAGTGGAGAGTCACAGGCTGGTCCAGATTCAGCAACGATTGATATAGATACACATAATAGGCATATTCAGAGGCATGATAACCTGCTTTCCATCCCCCGCCTTTTCCATCGTTGATGATAGTCTGCCCGTCATTGCTCACCTCGGCAAACACACCGCCGTACTGATGATCCACAAGAAAACGTGTATAAAAATGCAGGGTGGAATCAGCCATTTGAAGATACATGTCCTTACCGGTCAGATCATAGAGCTGCAAGCCGGCCATGACAGCCTGTTGCTGTTCCCACCAGGATTTGTTCCAGTTCCAGTTCGGCAGATTGGTTGAACGGTTAAAGGCTCCCCACATCCCTCCGTGTTCTTTATCGAAAGCATAGTCATACATATTCCCGGTAATCAGTTCTGCCGCATCCAGATATGTTTCCTGAGGATTGGACCGGTAAAGTCTGGCCAGGCACCACGAGGCTTTATTCATGTGACCGCTGTTGCCCCATTCCTCCCGGCCTGGATCCGTGCTCCCATCCCCCCATGAAGCACTGAAATACTCTTTAAAAAAGGGGGTGGACGGTGTGATGGTAGGCACCAGCTTCGTGAGAATCAAATCGGTCTGTTCAAGCCAACGGGACATATACCGGCTTTCGGGATCATGCATCGAAAGAGTTACCAGATGTGTTGTGATCGCATCCACAATGCCGTTGAAACTTTTGTCTTTGGGATAGGACCAATTGGCATTGGCATATTCAAAATATCCGTCATGCAATGTATCCCACATCCTGTTTTCCAGCACATCAAAGGTTTCGTCAATCCAGCTTTTAATTTCCGGATCCCGGGTACATTCCCAATAAGCTGTCAGTCCCAAAAGGGCATACAGATTTTGAAAAATAGTTTTTCGGTCGTTGGGATAGGGAACCGATCCGTCCATTTTCACGACTGTATACCAGCCGCCTCTGCTTTCATCCCAGGCATGTGCCCGCATGAAACGGAGGGCTCTTTCTGCCATATTCAAATAGCTCGTATCGCCGTTCACCATAAAAATCCGGATCATGGCATAGGCATTCCGGCTTTGTGTCAGGGTGGAGGCATAATCAGCCGTTCCCCACTTGGTTTCAATATCACCGTTTCGCTTAATTTCCGTATAAAAAGCTCCTGTTTCATGATTAAAAGTTCCTTCCCAGAAGGTTGCCAGACTGTCCAGATGGGGACGTGTATTGTCAGGGTTGGTCAGCCAGGGATGGGTGGGTGTGTAGGCATATAAAAAAACAGCATATACCAGAAAAAGTGCGAATATTTCGCGAAAAAATTTCATATAGAAACTCCTTTATAGCAGATTGGAAGCAAGCTCGGCCAGTTCTGACCGTTCACCTTTTTCCAGGTTAATATGTGAATAGAGGGGTTGTCCCTTCATCCGGTCAATGAGAAAACTGAGCCCGTTACTTTGACTGTCCAGGTACGGGTGATCTATTTGGTAAATATCTCCCGTAAATACCAGTTTGGTTCCTTCTCCAGCCCGGGTAATGATGGTTTTAATCTCATGGGGGGTCAGGTTCTGGGCTTCATCAATGATAAAATAGATTTTTTGCAGACTCCGTCCCCGGATATAGGGCAGCGGTGTAATGATCAATTTTTCCAGTTCCAGCAGTTCCTTGATCTTTTCGTTCCGCTTATCCTTGTCGTCAAACTGATTCTGAATCACTTTTAAATTATCCCAGAGAGGTTGCATATAGGGATCCAGCTTGCTTTTCACATCTCCCGGCAAAAACCCAAGGTCCCGGTTACTCAGGGGGATAATAGGCCGTGCCAGGTAAATCTGGCGATAACTTCTTTTACATTCCAGGGCGGATGCCAGAGCAAGTAGGGTCTTCCCGGTTCCCGCCTTTCCCGTCATCGTTACCAAAGAGACTTCATCATTCAACAGGGCATGGATGGCAAAGGTTTGCTCTGCATTCCGGGGATTCACGCCATACGCATGGACCTTATCAACCCGTTGCACAAGGTCTTTTTCAGCATGATAATGGGCCAGAACGCTGTGGTTTCCCGTCTTGAGGATGAAATATTTATTTGGGACCGGTGCTTCGGTGGAATATTTTTTCATATTATCAGAAGGAATCTCGTAGGGTGGTTTGTATAGTTTATCTATCTCATCTCCAGGATACCCGATAATCAGTTCCTTCCCGGTATATAATTCGTCTACACTGGCAATCCGGTCCGTTGTATAATCTTCGGCATGGAGTCCAAGAGCTTTGGCTTTCATGCGCAAATTAACATCCTTGCTGATCAGAACCACAGCATTCCGGTGGGATGTTTGAACCTCCTGAATTTCCAGGGCTGTGCTCAAAATCCGGTGATCGGCGCTATCCTCCTTAAAAACGGCTCGGAGGACCGGATGAAGCTCACGGGTCATGGTAATGCGCACCTTACCCAGTTTATCTCCCAGGGGGATACCGGCTTTAAAAATCTGAGAACCCGTGATATTATCCAGAAAACGGGTGAACTCCCGGGCATTCAGATTGATGACCTGATTCCCCCGTTTGAAATTGTCCAGCTCTTCCAGCACCACAATCGGGATAACCACATCGTGTTCCTGAAAATTCTGGATACAGGTGGAATCATGGAGGATGACATTCGTGTCGAGGATAAAAGTTTTCTTTTGGGATGCGGACATAGACTCTCCAATTTTCAGAATATACAAAATTGAATGATGAATGAAGAGTGATGAATGATGAATGGAGAATGTAGAATGGGGAATGGGGATTGGGGAGATTGGAGGGATTGATTTGATTGAATGAATGGTTTGATGGGGGGATTGGTACGTCTCTGGCTCAACATCCAAACGCCTGCGGCGTTCAAATTCAAGCGGCACTATGTGCCGTTCAATTGCTTCACTTCGTTCAGCATTCAAGCACTGCTTCGCAGTGTTCAAAAAAGAAGTCACCCGTTGAAATCTGCATATCTGGGATTGAAGATCGAACGAAGTGAGATCCTTGAACGCTGTGCAGCAGCGTTTGAACACCGAACGAAGTAAGGTGCTTGAATTCTATGCAGTCATCAGTCGTCAGTCGACAGTCGAAAGTTGAAAATCGGACCCCTGAACCCCTGAGCCCCTGAACCCCTGAGCCCCTGAACCCCTGAGCCCTTGAACCCCTGAACCCTTGAACCCCTGAGCCCATGAACCAACTATCAGGAGCGCAGCGACGCTAACTTCCAACTTCCAGCTTCCAACTTTTTAAAGATGATTGCCTGCTCTGTGAAAAGGGACCCGGTTTGCCGGGATATTTCACGGGGGATTGATTAGATTGATTGGCATTTTGCTACGCGTAGCATTCAAACGTCTTCGGCATTCAATTCAATGAAAGGTGACTACCCGATCTGTGAAAAAAACACAGGTTACCTGACACAACCCTTTTGCGTGACAAATCAATCAAATGAATCGACGGTTGACTGCGACTAAACGTCTTGCTTCTCCACCCCTGAACCCCTAAATTCACATACGTCTTCGGGACAGGGTGAAAATCCTGACCGGCGGTGACAGTCCGCGAGTCCCCTTGGGGACAGATCCTGTGAAATTCAGGAACCGACGGTAAAAGTCCGGATGGGAGAAGATTGAAAAGTCCCGAACGTATGGGATTTTTTTTATGACTACACATTTTCAGTGGATGCAAAGAGCTTTACACCTGGCCTCAAAGGGACGGGGATTTACGAGCCCCAATCCCATGGTGGGGGCTGTTCTGGTTAAGAATCATCACATTATCGGTGAAGGCTACCATGAAAAATTCGGCGGTCCCCATGCCGAGGTAATAGCTCTCCGGCAGGCCGGTAAAGAGGCAAAGGGTGCCACGCTGTATGTAACACTGGAACCCTGCAGTCACCAGGGAAAAACACCCCCCTGTGCCCCGCAGGTGATCCAGGCCGGGGTGACCAAGGTCTATATTAGTATGATTGACCCCAATCCCCTGGTGAACCAAAAGGGCATCCGGATGCTGAAAAATGCCGGTATTAAAGTTTATACCGGACTCCTGGAAAAAGAAGCCCGTGATCTGAACCGGGGATTTATCTCTCTCATGGAGAAAAAACGTCCCTGGGTTACCTTGAAAATGGCCCAGACCGCAGACGGCTATATCGCCGATTTGTCCGGAAAAAGTCAGTGGATCACCTCTCCTCCCGCACGGGAGTTTGTCATGTCCCAACGTGCCCTGCACGACGGCATCATGGTTGGCCTGGGAACAGTCCTTAAAGATAATCCAAGCTTGTTGCCTGCCAAACGCGATGCGTATATCCCCTGGCGCATCATTCTGGCCGAAACCCTGAAGATGCCCGATTCCCTTAAAATCCTTACAGACGATTATACCCAACGGACAATAATTTTAACGGGTGAAAACGCAGAACCAGAACGTCTGAAATTCCTGACGGGCCAGGGCTTGAAAATCCTGACCATTCCGGCAGATTTCACGGGAAAGGTATCAATCCCAAAAGCTTTGGAACTGCTGGGGGAGCAGGGAATTGCCTCCGTGTATTGTGAAGGGGGTGGACAGATCGCAGGCACACTGATTCGGGAAGGATTGTGTGACGAACTTCAGCTTTTTGTGGCACCCAAAGTGTTGGGACAGGGATTACCGGTTTTTGGAGGTTTTGCGAAAAATCTGGACCAGGCCGTTCGTTTAAAATGGGAAGAGATTCAACAGGTCGGGCCTGATCTTTTGGTCCGTGGGAGGCTTGATTCATGTTTACAGGACTGATTGAAGAGGTGGGATCCATCCGGAAGGTCATGGAAAATCCTGAAGGGAAAGCTTTCCAGATTGAAGCCCATAAGGTTTTGGAGGGATTAAAAACGGGGGATAGTGTGGCTGTAGATGGGACCTGCCTGAGTGTGACATCGGTTCTTAAAGACGGTTTTACAGCTCAGGCCGTTCATGAAACCATCCGGAAAACCACTCTGGCGTTTTTTTATCCCGGCTTACAGGTGAATCTGGAGCGGGCCATGGGGGCAAACAGCCGGTTTGGCGGACACTTTGTCCAGGGACATGTGGACGGGATTGCTCCCATATCCTCCATAGAAAAAAAGGGGAATTCAGCAGTTATAACACTGGAAATCCCGGAAAATTTACGGCGTTATATTGCCGTTAAAGGGTCGATTGCCATAAACGGTATCAGCCTGACAGTGGCGGAATGTCACGGAAGGTTTCTTTCTGTGGCGGTGATTCCCCTGACCCTGAAGGAAACTCATCTGGGATTAAAAAAAACAGGAGACTATGTCAATATTGAGGTGGATATTCTGGCCAAATACGTGGCACGGCAACTCTCCGGGAATTCAGAAAATGAGACACCTCTGGAAAATAAAATCACAACTTGGGGATATAAAAAGAGATAAGGAACACCATGGATTTTAAAGAAGTGAAAAGGGCGATTGAGGATATTCAAAAAGGGAAATTTGTCATTGTGGTCGACGATGAAAAACGGGAAAACGAAGGGGATTTTGTGATTGCTGCGGAGAAAATCACCCCGGATGCCGTCAATTTTATGGCCATGCATGGCCGTGGACTGATTTGTGTGGGACTTACAGAAGGTCGGGCACGGGAGCTGGATCTTGATCCCATGGTTGTGGAAAATACAGCCCTTCACAATACACGTTTTACCGTCAGTGTGGATTATCTTCGGGGGACGAGCACCGGGATATCTGCCTTTGACCGCGCCGCTACCATCAAATCCCTGGCAGATTCGGGGACACACGCAGAAGATCTAGGCCGGCCCGGGCATGTTTTTCCCATTATTGCCCGCCAGGGAGGAGTGCTGCGACGGGCCGGACATACCGAAGCGTCGGTGGATTTGATGAAAATGGCCGGACTCACTCCCGTGAGTGTCATGTGCGAGATTATGGATGATGACGGTGACATGGCCCGGGGCAAAGCCCTTGAAGGCCTGGCACAAAAATTTGGGATCCGGATAATCACGGTGGAAGAATTGATTGCCTACCGGCGGACCGATGAATGCTATATTGAACGGATCAGTCAGGCCACACTCCCCACAAAATACGGGAAATTTGGAATTTCGATTTATGTGGATCATTTGGAAAACAAGGAACATGTAGCTCTGACCATGGGGGATATTGCCAACGGAGAACCGGTCATGGTCCGTATCCACTCGGAATGCCTGACCGGTGATGTGTTCGGATCCCTCCGCTGTGATTGTGGTGATCAGCTCGATAAATCCATGCGAATGATCGCCCAAAACAAACGGGGCGTGATTCTCTACCTCCGGCAGGAAGGACGGGGAATCGGCCTTCGGCATAAAATCAATGCCTATGAATTGCAGGACCAGGGCCTGGATACGGTAGAAGCCAATATTAAACTGGGGTTTTTACCGGATCTGAGAGATTATGGGATGGGTGCCCGGATCCTCCATGACCTGGGTGTTCGCAAAATCAGACTGCTCACGAATAATCCCAAGAAGATTGTCGGATTGCAGGGGCATGGACTTGAAATCGTTGAACGGATTCCCATTGAAATTGCTCCTAATCCCAATAATGAAAAGTACTTGAAGACAAAACGTGATAAAATGGGACACATTATTTTAAGCACAAAGAAGGTGTAATATGGTAAAAATCATTGAAGGACATTTATCTGCCGAGAAAATCAAGACAGCAATTGTGGTCAGCCGCTTTAACGATCTGATCACAAAGGAACTGACAGAAGGTGCTGTGGACTGTTTGAAACGGCATGGTGCCAGTGAAGACGATATAGCCATTCATTGGGTCCCCGGAGCCATGGAAATTCCACGTGTGGCCAAATCCATTGCCCAATCAGGGAAATACGACGGGATTCTTTGCCTTGGGGCTGTCATCCGCGGTGCAACGCCCCATTTTGACGTGGTGACTGCCGAATCCTCCAAGGGGGTGGCCCGGCTTTCCATGGAATCCGATGTACCCGTCATCTATGGGATTATTACCACCGATTCCATCGAACAGGCCCTGGAACGTGCAGGAACAAAAGCCGGCAACAAAGGCTGGACTTCCGCACTGAACCTGATCGAAATGGTGAACCTGCTGAAAGTCATCTAATCAACCCCGGGCTTCAGCCCGGGGAACAACAAAACCATCCAATCAACCCCGGGCTTCAGCCCGGGGAACAACAAGGTCACCCAATCAACCCCGGGCTTCAGCCTGGGGAACAACAAGGTCACCCAATCAACCCCGGGCTTCAGCCCGGGGTAACAACAAGGTCACCCAATCAACCCCGGGCTTCAGCCCGGGGTAACAACAAGGTCACCCAATCAACCCCGGGCTTCAGCCTGGGGAACAACAAAACCATCCAATCAACCCCGG
>JASGMP010000082.1 GCA_030156395.1 Fidelibacterota bacterium | reverse complement strand
GCCGGGAATGGGGATAAATATGGTGCCAATGCTGCACTCAGCATGCGCTACGACAAATTCACCTGGAACAACAGCCTGAGCTGGAACGATTTTCAGTCCGGAGGACAACGGACAACAGACAAAACCACCACTATTAATGATACGGCCTTCAGTGTGTTAGGAGATGGACGTGGAGAGATGCACCGGAAGACCTATTCATACCGGACCAGTCTGGACTGGCGGCCAACGGACAAGTTTCTCATCTCTGCTCAGTTCAACATCGGTCATTATGAACGAAGCCGTACCAGCAATCAGATGTTTGAAGAATATCCCGTTTACTCTATTTACCGCTCCTTGGATGACAATACCCGGGCAGGAGATTATTGGGGAACAGGACTGGAATTCACAAAAAAATTCGACAAAGAAAGTCATGATCTCTCCGGTTCTGTCAGCTACCGGAGTCGTATCGGCAGTGAATTCAATGAAACAACCCGACGGGATGAGAATGAAAGCATCACAGACCGGACCAAAAACACGGAAGACTCCAATGATTCAGACTGGCGGCTTAAGCTGGATTACAAAAATATGGCGTCAGAAACCCGAGGTTTTGAGGCTGGCATCCAGTCACGGATTTCGATGGATGAAGAAGGAACCGGTACTTATGGTTGGGATACTACGGCGTCCCAATATGTGTACTATCCCCAATACAGCCATCAAAATGATTATGAGCATGTCATTCACAGTTTATATGCCATTTACAAGCGGGAACTTGGTCCGTTTCAATGGCAGTGGGGCGCCCGGGGGGAATATACTTACCGGAACATGCATCTGAACACCCAGGATACCACCTATCTGATCGACCGATGGGATGTTTTTCCTTCACTCCATGTCAGTCTTCCCTTATCAGAGAACAACCAGGTTATGGCTTCCTATACACGTCGCATCGACCGGCCAAGAAACTGGTATCTGGAACCCTATGCAACACAGAGGGATGCCTACTCGGTGTTTCAGGGGAATCCCGGACTTGAACCGGAATATATCAATGCCTGGGAAGCCAGCTGGCAACTGAGTAAAAAGAAGAATTATATTGCTGCGGACATTTACCACCGGACCACAGAAAACAAGGTAGAAAGAGTTCAGAGTGTTATCGACAAAGAAACCCTGCTCTTCACCTTTGCCAATGTGGGAAAAGATTACAGCACCGGTGCAGAACTATCACTGAATGTAATTCCCTATTCTTTCTGGAATATATTCCTGAGCGGGAATCTGTACCGTTACCGGGTAGAAGGCTCATTTAACGGGAGGTCTTTTGACAATTCATCCAATAATTGGGGCGTGAAATTCAACAACACGTTCTTTGTTGGGACAGACACCCGCATTCAATTCGACACCAATTACCATGGTCCCTCTGTCACAAGCCAAAGTGAACGGGAAGGATTCTGGATCGCCAGCGCCGCGGTGAAATACGACATTGGGAAAAAATGGACGGCTGCTTTGCAGGTCCGGGATGTTTTTGGAACGGGCAGACACGAGTTTACCACCACCGGTCCAAACTTTATCAATGCCACTGCTTTTGAAAGAGAATCTCCCATTGCCATTCTATCCCTGACATACCGTTTCAACAACTACAAAAACGGAAAGAACCGCCCGGAAAATGGTGAAGGAATGAATGGTGACGAAGATGACCTGTTTTTATTTTAACGAATTAAAACACTCCGAATATAAAAGAAGGGATGATTCGTCATCCCTTCTTTTTTCCCTTATGCAATTCCTATTGTAAACCGACAGACAGTTCATCCCACCAGTCAAACATAATAATGTGGACCAGATCAAAAATCATGGCACCCTCTGTTTCTTTTTGCACCATACGTAAGGCATCTACAAACTGCCGGGGATCGTTTTCACCTTTATACTGTTGCACATACAAACTGCCATAAACCGGGATTTTACCCATGGTCACTTTTTGGGACATGCGGGCGGCTCCTTCCACAGAGTGGTAAGGTCTATATTTTTCTTCCATGCCGGGTTCCCGGTTTGGTTTTTCCTTCCAGTCCCTGTACAGACTATCCACTTCAGCAATGGTCACCGGATAGAAATAACATCCGGTAAAGAGGAAATCAAGTGTTTCGGCATATCCGGTTTCCTGATACTCCGGCAGAGCCCAGTCATATTCTTGTGAAGGATCATACGCCTTACTGGCCCAATTTACCCCTAATTCATAGTAACTGGGATACCAGGCTCCCACATAATCGGAAAAGATGGCATCGGGGCGGACCTTTTTCACACGGTTCCGGGCTTCCACAAAGAAATCATGGATCACCGTAGCCCGCCAGAGCAGCCACTTTTTATAGAGTATTCCGGGCTTATGAACCGGTTTCCCGCTTTCATCGGGAATCCATGTGAAAATATCCTCCGGCCAGTTTTCCACTGATTCACCCAGCCAGGTTTCAAAAGCTTTCCGGGAAAAATCGGAAAAGTCAGACCGGATATTATCATAGCGCCCCCGATCCAGGACAATGCCGTCAAAATCGTACTGAGTAAGCATTTCTTCCATGAGTTGGAATTGATGTTCCTGTACATCTGGACGTGCCGGATTCACAAAGGCAGAATATCCCACAAGATATTCTGTTGTGGGGATAATTCCTTCCGGCAGGTAAAGCATCGTTTGCCAGTCGGGATGGGTGGAGTAGATGGGACCACGTTTTTCCTGTTTCCAGCCTTCGGAGAAGCAATTCATAGCCGCCAGTACCGTCAGGCCGTTTTTCCGGGCATGGTGAATCATGAGTCCGGGATAATCAAAATCTGCATCCCGGGTAAATCCCCGCCATTCCAGGGCCTGGGGGGCGATATTACTTGGATATAAAACCTCACCGGAAATGGGTTTCAAATCCACAATCACACCCTCAATACCTGCCAGGCGGATTTTTTCCATATAGTAGCGGATGGAATCCTCACTGCTCAGCCGTTGAAAATTGGCCGAGGCATCAATCCAAAGCCAGTTTTCGGCCTGTTTTTCAGATGTACAGCCTCCCAGCAGAATGAATCCCCAAAAAAAGACCACCAGGTAAGCCATTTCCCGTTTCATATCACTCCCTTTTTGTTACCAGGTATAACTCATTCTCAAATACACCTGTTGATCCCACATTTTCAAACCGCTTACCGATTCCATTCCCAGGCTTTCAGCCGGCCAGAGTTCTGCAGCAATGAGATGAAAATTAGCATGCCAACCCAGGTGGATGAAAGGCAAAGGAGACAATTCCACACCACCGCCTGCCCGTCCACCCCAGCTCCAGTCCGAGCGCTTATGAACATCCAGATCAAGGGTAATCGGTGCCAAAGAATCCGGGATCACAGCATGAAAAGCGTCCCGGGTAAAATTCCACTGATTCAGGGATATCCCCGCCTGAACATAGAAAGAAAGGAAGGAAAAAGGCTGCCAGAATTCATACTGGTAAACCAATCCTCCTGAATAATTGCTCAGTTCCATGGCCAGGGAATCATGAGGGAGTTTATCCCGGTTGATCTCATTAAAAAGCATAAAGCGATAGTCCAGAATCATCCGGGATTGGTCATCAAGATCCCATCCTCCGGAAAAAACAGGAGATTTTACGGCTTCAAAACGATCATTGAGTCCGCCGACAGGATGTGTCCATTCATATCCCCCGCCCAGATAATACCGGTTTTGGGCATGTAATCCATCCGGAAGGACAGTCAGAATCAGAAATGAACAGATGATCCATAGCAGGAGATGTAAGGTTTTTGGCAGGAAATTCATAATCAATCTTTCAATATAAAAAATGAATGCCTAAAGACAGGTGAAAATGGCTTTTCAGGGGGAAAAAATCTGCATTTTCACCGGAGGCAATATAGGTTTTCCATATTCCTTTAAAAGATACTGACACAAGATCGGAAGGCTGAAAAACCGCAAAGGCAGCCGGTGTTACGGACCAGAGCCAGCCGTCTTCAGCATTGGATCGGTTTTGGAAGTCGTACGTATAGGTATAGTCGATGGATGGGAAGTGTTTTTTCCAAAACTCTTCAATATAGAGCTGCCGCCTGAACCAGACAGGCCCGCCGGACAACTCACCGCCAAACTGAAACCGGGCCGATTTGGAATTGCGCCATGCCAGGCCGGCTTCCACAGGTTTGATTTTCAAGTCCTGATAGGGTTCAATATCGACTTCATAGACAGGATCCGTTTCGACCTGATAAATCACAAAACCATAAATCTGCTGCCAGTAAGGCCAGTCCAGTACCCGGTGAGCATTTTCCTGATCGATAGACAGATACCAGTGGCTGCTGTTCAGAATCAGGGACCATCTGTCACTCAGGCGCCACCGGAGGGACAATTCAAAACCGGGTCCCTGAGCGCCGTCGATGAGGGAATCTTCTGGCACCCCCAGTGCGTAACCCCCTTCAATGGATACATCTTCAAGGCTCAGGGCTTTCAAAGGAAGTGTTGATAAACACATGAGCAAGAGGGTGAACAGGATGTTTCGTGTTGTTTTCATGGTGTCACCTGTATACCGAAGGAATAGACCGCCGGAAACCTGCCATAGGGGATTACTCCCGCATCGACGCGAATTTTACCCCAATGAATCCCGGCACCGAAACTCCAGGGATCTTCATCCACGGGAGTTTTAAATGCACTTCGAAGGTAAAAGCGATTCAGAACCTGCTGTTCCAAAGCGATGTGAAGACGTTCGGGATTGTCAGCGGTATGGGATAATTCCACGGCGCCGGTCAGGCGATACCCGGGAGAATCCCACACATCATACGCCATGCCCAACCGGAGTGAGGTAGGCATTTTGAACGAATCCCTGATAAATTTTCCATCCACACCAAAATGATTAATGTAGCCGGCAATGCGCAGGGATTGAAAGCCTGTCAGGTAATAAACACCCATATCCACCAGAACATTTTGGGATGTATAGGTGTGAATTTCCTCCCGGATACCATTCAGGCGGATTCCCCAGGAGAATTTATCCGTCAGGCGGCGTGAATACGTGATTCCAAGGGCAAGAGACTGGGCAGTATAGGTGCCCAGAACATATCCTTCTGTGCCCGTATGGGTCATCTCGCCGAAATCCACCATATTGACACTGATTCCGAAATTCCCCATGAGTCCGGCCGGAATCACCAGACCTGCCGTATTGTGTTGAATGTCCGCCAGCCATGGAGAATATTCCGCTCCGAAATGCCAGCCGTTTTGTAAACCCAACACGCCAGGATTGGCAAAGAGGGATAACAGGGCTCCGCCGTCCACAACTGCTCCCACAGCATCTCCCAGGGACGCTTGCCGGGCCATAGCCGGAAGTTCCAGAAAGGTGTAGCCCACCGTGCCCGTTTTACGAAAAGAGCCTCCCTGAAGGAGGGCTGCCATGAGCAGGATCAGAAAAACGCTTTTTTGTACAAGATATTTCATCGGATAATACTGAATTTTCCTATAGTAATTTTTCCACGACTATCGGGTGCATGGGATGTGATATGATAAATAAACACACCGCTTTCCACAAACTGTCCGTATTCACTTACCTGATCCCAGACAGCAGATCCAATGGATTCGGTATGTTCGATGGTTTTTACCAGGTCCCCCCTCACGGTATAAATCCGGATTGTGCAGGGACTGGGGATATTCCGGAACTGGATATTATCGGAATCGGCGGTTTGAGTCAGCCCGGAGCTCAAAATGAAAGGATTGGGAACCACAAGGACATTCTCCAGATCTTCACTGGCACCATATCCCGCCCGGAAGGGAGTCACGGTCCGGTTGATATATTTGGAAGTTTCCAGGGGTGGGACACCGTTGGGATACAGGGCCGGATTCGGAGGCCAGACGGCATGCCCCGTATCATAAGCCGTGACGGCGTAATAATAGGCTTCCCCGTTTACCACAGAGGTATCGATAAATGAGTATTTTTGTTCAAAAGAATTAAAAGTCTCCGGATCACCTTTGGGAATATCGGCGATCAGGGTCCATGGACCGATGGGCAGGTAGTTGGAACGGTACACTCTGTAGCCGGCAAGGTCATAGGCTTCATCGCCGGTATAATCGGCATCGGGTATTGCCTCTCCGGCATTATTCCAGCTTAACACCGCTCCGATCGCATCCTCTCCCAGATAATCCAGTTCAAATGCATCAGGAGCTGCCGGAGGCATGGGGATATTCAAACCTGCATCAAAATTGGCCTGGGCTGCATCGGCATTATCCAGGAGGATTTGTCTCCCCCGGGCGATATCGCTGGTCGTAGCATTGGGATCCACAGCCTCTTCATAGGGTACCGAGCCGATCACTTCCGCGATGGTAAAACGGATGGAATCTCCCGGTGCAATATCCCAGGGACCCAGGGAAACCATGGTCCAGATTTTGGCATTTCCCCATCGCTCATCTCCCAGGCTGGTGATGGCATCGGTGGCATTGGCCGGATTTTTCAGGACGGCATAGTCTTCTTCCACCGTGCCCTTATTGGTAAAGGGATGGCTGGATTGGGTTGGATGGGAGGATGCCCAGGCATAATTGTGAATGCGATTGGCCTCTCCCGATGAATCGGGGGACACATAAAGAAACTGAATACCGGCATAGGCCGGAGCCAGATATTCACCCTGTCGGTTGGGACCGCCGTCTGCCCAGAAGTCGTAGCTGTCATTCCCCTCAACCGCCTTGAAATCCGTGGCATACCCATACATCAGGCGCCGGTTCCGGTCCCACAGCATCCGGGTATTCCGCGATCCGGCATTGTAATTGGGAAAGAGGATGGACCATCCCCGGGCATTGATGGAAAACCCATAGAGAAACATGACATGGGTTTTAAACATAGTAGAATCACCTACGTTGGTTACCGTATAGTCAAAAATTATATAATCCTGATCCCTTTCATGAGTTGGCCATTGATGCACTTTCCGATTGACTTTTATCGGGAGATAGCTCTTTCGTTCATAAGGAAACAGGTAATTCGGATTCCATGCATATTCGGTTTCGATGGCAATTTCACCCATGCCATCCCACCGTTGATTGTAGAAATTTTCCCTTCCATCGGTGATAAAACCATGTTTTGTGGCAATATATTTCGATGTAGTTTCAAATCCCACAGAGCCGGCATAGAGGGCATAATCTTCACGACCCATCACATTGCCGCTGCTGTCCAGGGCACCAATCCAGAAACCACCGCCGACATGGTGTGAAGGTCCCTCACCTACATGACCGGCAATCCACTCCGTATCAAAACCGGGATAATCCATTCCATACCCGGAACGGGTCCAATTGGCAAACATGGGGCCGGTTTTGGCCAGATTGACCGTTTCCCACAGGCGGCCTTCCTTCAGGAAAAGGATTTTTTCCTGGGCGTTGAGATTGAGATTGAGATTAAGGTTGAGGTTGAGGAAAAGAAGGAGATTATAAAGGAAGAAAAGAGTAAGGATCCCTTTGAAAAAGTGTTTGATTCCGTATTTATTTTGACGTGTTTTCATCATTTGTTCAATCATGTTTTAGAAGTTGGAAGTAGGGACAGGCCGTGGCCTGTCTGAAATTGGCGTCGCTGCACTCCTGTGGTTGGTTCAGGGGCTCAGGGGCTCATGGGTTCAGGGGTTCAGGGGTTCATGGGCTCAAGGGTTCAGGGGCTCAGGGGTTCAGGGGCTCAGGGGTTCAGGGGCTCAGGGGTTCAGGGGCTCATGGGCTCATGGGTTCATGGGTTCAGGGGCTCAAGGGCTCATGGGTTCAAGTGCTCAGGGGTTCAATAGCTGCTGCGCAGCGTTCAAATGTCGATACCTCGAATCCTTGAACGCCGAAGGCGATTGAATGCTGAGCGCAGCAAAGCCATTGAACGGCACGAAGTGCCGCTTGAATTTTTGATCGCCGAAGGCATTTGAATACTGAACCAGAGTCATGCCAATCTCCCAATCAAACCAATCTATTCAATCAAATCAATCCCTCCAATCAAATCAATCCCTCTGCGTCTCAGCGCACTCTGCGGGAGGTAACTTAAAACGCCACCCCAAAGGTAAAAAAGATCTGTCGGGGGATATTCCGATAGACCCGAAAATATCTATAGGGATCATCCTCCGCTGTTTTGGATGTATTTACCCACGTGAGCAGATCGTCGGCTTCCACGTAGGGGTCAAAAGGCGTAAGCCATTTGTTGTTGAAAAGGTTATCAATCCGGCAGGAGAAGGTGGTCCGGTAGCCGAACAGGCGAAAGACTTTGGACATGGAGAGATTGGTTTCATATTCCATGGGATAGCGTCGGTTGTTGGTGAGATTGAAGGTCTGCTCGTATGTTTCCACCAGCGTGTAGGGCACCCCACTCCGGACAGAGTAAGTCAGGGCGGCACTGAAATATTGAAAAGGATAGAATCCCCAAAGGCTCATTCCCTCTTTATAGCCGAATCCATAACTTAAAACAGCACTCAGGGCGTGGGTTTTATCCAGGGATGTAATATTGTCGTTGGCGCGTTGGATATATTTCCGGTCACTGTAGGGACGGTTGGGATCATCCTCGGCCCAGATTTCCGAAGGTCCGTATACCCCGCCGGATGTTCTGGAAAGGGTATATTTGAAACGGTATTTCAAGCGGCCGGCGCTGTGTTTTTCAAATTCTATCTCAATGCCTTTGGATGTGCCGAATCCTGTATTGACATAGGTGGCCGCATAGGGATCGGTGGCACTCCGGCCTACACTTCCCGTAGGAAAGTGGCGACGGATATTGGT
>JASGMP010000008.1 GCA_030156395.1 Fidelibacterota bacterium | reverse complement strand
TTCAATATAATCCCGTCCCTCCTGCAAACGGGTGATGACCGATTCATCCAATGAAATTTCAGGCCGGACCTGCAGGTAGTATTTGAAATCATCCAGCGTGAGGGGATTTCCGTCCAGGCACAAGGTCTTGTTTTTAAACTTCATGTAGGGTTCCTGTTATTTTTATTTTAAATATACCATTTTACCCTGTAGGGATCTCATTTCATGATGATCAATCCGATAAAAATAGACACCGGATGCAGCGGTTTGCCCCGATTCAGTCGTCCCATCCCAATGAATGGTATGAATCCCGGCATCCAAGTCCCCCTGATATAGGGTTTTTATGTGCCTGCCTTTCACATCGAAGACCTGAAGGGTAAAATAGTCTTTAACCGGTACGGCAAATACGATCCGGGTTATTCCATTAAAAGGGTTCGGATAATTGTCAAATAGTTCAAAGGTTTGGCTGAGGAAAGCATCCTCATTCAATTGTGTCAGAATACCCGGTTCAGGTAGGGGTTGTTGTTTATCGGTATAAATATGGAATTCTCCGGGCGCAAGGGTTAAAGACTGATTTAATTCAGCCAGATTTTCCATGATAAGACTATCTCCGCTGAAGTAATCATACCATACACCAATCCGCGGAAAGATCACTTCTGCCGATTTCTCCACGACATCAAAATTACCCACAATCACGCTGCGCATAGACGAGCCGATGAGAGTCAGGGTTTTCACCATCCCTCCCGTATCCATGTCAACCTGGGTATTTCCGGAGTAAAACAAGGGGTTGGAAAGTCGTAAACGAATCAAAGCCGCCGTTGTTTTAAACAGATTCTTTCGCCGGGCGTCGTGATAGTATTCCCACCGGATGGGTTTTTCACACACTCTACAGGGTGTTTCAATAGATACATCGTATCCCAACTCACCAAATTGCCATATCATTTTAGGTCCCGGCAAAGTATAGAAAAATGCAGAAACCAGCTTTACTCGGTTCAATGCCGTGTTAATTTCCTGAATGGAATAGTCACCGGATACATTCCCCCAGTTCAAGTTTTTAAACATAATCCGTTCTTCATCATGGCTTTCCATGTAGGTTATCAAATGGGGATCGGCCCATCCCCGGGATTTATAAAAACCCCAGGAAAAATCTGAAGTGTAGCCCATAGATGCTTCCTGGTAATCATGGGTCACATTCCCCCAAAGCATAAAACCTTCATTCGCCAGGATTTGTTCTTCGGAATTATCAGCCCAGTGTTCGAGAATCAGGTATGCCGTGGAATCTTTTTGCCACAGGACATTTCCCAAACGCTTGATCAGGTTTATCCGGCTCACGTCATATCCGGGATCACCGCTTGTATTGGTAAACCCTTTTGTAAAATCAAGCCGGTATCCATCCATGTGGTATTCGCGAATCCAAAAAGCCAGGACAGAATCCACAAAGGCCTGTGTCCACGGACTTTCATGATTGAAATCAAATCCCCAGGAATAATCAGGATTGGGCGAGACTTCATTAAACCACGGGTTGTCTGCAGATGGACGGGATTCTGTGCTGTTCCAGTACATGCGAACCTGGGGGGACTGGCCAAAGGAATGATTTAAAACCATATCCATGATTACAGCTATTCCCTGTTGATGACTGGCATTGATGAAACGTTTTAGGGCAAGATCCGTCCCGTAATACTTATCCGGTGCAAAATAGAAGCACGGATTATAACCCCAACTTGAATTACCTTCGAATTCACTGAACGGCATCAGTTCGATAGCATTGATTCCCAGTTTTTTTAGGTATGAAAGAGTATCCATGAGTGTTTCATAATTGTGATCGGCCAGAAAATCCCGAACCAACAATTCATAAATCACCAGTTTTTCCCGTGGAGGACGGACAAATGCCGTATCTGTCCAGTTAAAGGGTGGTGATATTTCCGTCGTGAAGGTTGAAACGATTTCCTGGGTTTTTCCTTTGGGATAGGGTTTGAGACCGGGATAGACACTCTCGGGGATATAGGGATCATTCCATGGATCCAGTATTTTTTGTGTATAAGGGTCAGCGATCCGTAGCTCACCATCTATAAGATACTGAAAAGCAAATTCCTTTTGTTCATCCATCGGTACCGATATCCAATACCACACTTCATGTTCAGAAATGGAGTCTCTGGACATTTCGAATTCAGGCAATACCTTCCAGTCGTTGAAATCACCGATCAAATAAACAAAGTTCTTATAGGGTGCAAAAAGGGAGAAAGTCACAGATTGGCCGAAAGGACCCACCGTGATACCGGGTTCCAACCCCTCGGGCTGCGGTGCTTCTTTAAATCCGGGGTTTTTAATCACAATACATGAAGCTGTATCACGCAATTCATACAAGTCTTCAGCAATCAGATCGATTTGAAGGAGATCGTTTGTATAATCGCTTCCAATGAGTATATATGAGAGGGTATCATCCTCCACCGATTTGACAAGTGTCCCGTTAATCCACAATTCGGTGCGAAACGTTTCCGTAAATAGCTGAACACTGGTTCCAAGAATATCCAACGTATCGCGATCGGTCATAAAAAGGGGTTCACGGTAGGGATCCTGAAAAGATTCCGTAATAGTTGGTATTATAAATCGGGCAGTAATCCCTGGCTTGTAGAGTTCGACAAAAATATCCTGATTGTCCACATCTTTTCCTTCTAGATAGCTTCCGTCCGGTTGTTGTGAACTACGGAAGACAAAGGCGAGATGTGTTACATTAACCTGTTTGGGAATTGCGTAGTATTCCCGGGGATAACCAATCACCAATTTCCACAGATTGGTTTCCACCTGAGACAATTGTGTTTTGGGCGTATCTTCCCCCCAGTCCGTGACCACATATTTCCATTCGGAAGATGAAGCACTTTCATCGGTCAATACACCGGTATGAGCATACACCGGTCCGGCAAAATCCTTCAGTCCCTGATTCCCTTTTGTAGCATCGAAATAGATGATGATGGAATCATTGATCGTCGGATAGGCAGGATCGGATGTCACCGGAGAAGCCTTTGCTGTTGTGATCATCCCCATAAATAAACCTATAATCATTATTTTTTTCATTTCAAAAGCACCAGTTTACGGGTTGTGGTGTGTTGATTCTGTGTAATTTTTACAAGATAAACTCCGGATGGCAAGTGACCAAGATTGAATGTCCGGGAATATGTTCCCTTTCGGACTGCCGGCAGATAAAATTCACCCACGGGTTTTCCAATTATTGAAATAAACTGAATCGACAGGGGGGCGGAATCTGGAAGTGTCAGATGCACAGTGATTTCATCATTGAAAGGGTTGGGATAGAGATTCACCAGACGGAGTGTGTTTTCTTGATTCGGTTGAGAATGAATGGATACAGGCAGGGTTGTATCGGGAGTGAAAAGTTTCTGATCAGTATAGAGCCGGTATTCACCAGGTTGCAGCATCAGGGTTATACCGGTATCATCCACTGACAGGGTATCCCCGGAAAAAAACTCGTACCAGGCCCCGGTATGCTGAAATTCCGGCCAGCTTAGATGTTCACTCATCCCAAAATTACCAAGGATCACTGCATTCATTTCGGGTGACGACAATTTCAAGCGGCGGTCTGGAACCTGATCCGGTGTATAGATAGACACCGTGGTTTCAGAATTCCGGAATAAGGGATAATCCTTCCGAAGTTTTAAAAGGTTTTTATAAATATTAAAGAGTTTTACCCGGTTTGTGTTTTTCAAATAGTGCCAAAGCACAGGTTTCGCTTCGGTACGGCCCTCTTCTTCCGGCAGCTCTCTGTCATATCCCAGTTCACCGAACTGCCAAATCATTTTCGGTCCGGGTAGTGTCAGAAAAAAAGTGGCGGATAGCTCCATGCGTTTCAAAGCTGTTACCGTATCTCTAATGCAGTAGTCATCGGTACAATTACCATACTGAAGGTTCTTGTACATGATCCATGGTTCATCATGACTTTCCATGAAAGTCACCAGATTCATAGCCCACCAGCCCCGGTTTCTAAAATACCCGTAACTGAAATCTGAATTGGATAACCAGCCCATTGCCGCCTGGCTGTATGGCCCGTTCATGTTTCCCCAAAGCATAAATCCGTTATGGGCTAAGGTTTTTTCTTCATCATTATCCGCAAAGTGTTCCAAAATCAGAGCCGCATCAGGCTTTACCCTTCGGATATGGGATGCGTATTCATTCAGGATATCAATACGACTTTGATCGTAGCGACTCCATGCGCCTACATCATCTCCCGAATAGGTCTGTGTTAATCCCTTGGACAGGTCAAAGCGGTATCCATCCACATGATATTCTTCAATCCAGTAAGTAGTAATCTCTTTCATTAACTCTTTGGTGAATGGGCTTTCATGATTAAAATCGTACCCGACACTCATGGGATGGGGAGCAGATACATTGAACCAGGGATTTTCCGGCGAGGGAGTTCCGAAATCCCCCTCATTATACAGGCGGACAAAGGGGCAGTCACCAAAGGCATGATTGAGAACAATATCCAGAATGACGGCGATTTCTGATCCATGGCAGGAATCGATGAATGCCTTCAGATCTTTGCCTGTCCCGTAAGCTTTGTCCGGAGCGAAGAAAAAGGTGGGATTATATCCCCAGCTGTCATTTCCGCCAAATTCGATGACGGGCATAAGTTGTATAGCATTGACACCCAGTTTTTTCAGATATGACAGGCTGTCAATCAGAGATATGTATGAACGATCTTCCAAAAAATCCCGAACCAGCAATTCATAGATCACCCATTCTGTTTGAGGTGAAAGCGAGTAAGTTTCATGCTGCCATTGATAATCTTCCGAAAACGGTTCAAAAACTGAGACAATATGTTCAGTTTTTCCTATAGGATAGGGTTTCAGATTGGGATAGTTTGTTTCGGGGATATAGGGGTCTTCTCCTTCATTCAATATTTTCGCAGCATAGGGATCCGCGACACGAATTTTCCCATCCACCAAATACTGGTAAGCATATTCTTGGCCGGGAGTCAGTGAATTCACAGGCAACCAGAACCAGGTCTTATCTCCCTCAATTGATTTATTCATCAGGTAGGCATCATCCACCTTCCAATCGTTAAAATCCCCGAGAAGATAGACGAAGCGCTTGTTGGGCGCCATCAATGAAAAGAGCGTGTTTTTGGCGTCGAGAGAATAGACACCGTTTCGGACCTCAGACGGTTTGGTAATCATTTGAGGAGCAGGATCAACAATAAGGGTGAATGAAAGAGTATCCGTAATTCCTTTGGCAGACAGAGAGACACATTGTATCAGGTTGCGGCCTTTCCAAGCGGCAGATAGCGGATATTGCAGATTCAAAGAATCCTGCACTGTAAAGAAGAGTCTTTCCCCATTACGGAGAACAACCAGCGAATCGGCATCAACGCCCAGTGCAGCTGCTGTAAAACTTACCAAAAGAGTGTCTGAACTGTTTAAAAAAAGGGGATTCCGATCCGGATGGCCAAATTTGTCCCGGTCCTCAGGTTCAATAAGAACGGATGTAAGTCCGGCTTCATAGAGTGGCAGAAAAATATCTGAATCTTCCGAATCTCTTCCCACAAGGGTTCCGTCCTGGTTCCTGAAAACGAAGGCCAATTTAAGAATTTGCTCATCATCAGGGACCTGGTAATAGACAGCCGGGTATCCAATAACCAGTTTATAGAGATTTGTATCCAGACGTTCAAGAAGGTTTTTAGACTGATTGGCATCCGTTCCTTCGCCTGGCCAGGGAGTAACCACATATTTCCAGTCCGAAGGGCTACTGCTTTTATCCGTTATCACTCCCGTATGGGCGTAGAGTGTATCATCACTGCCCTCCAGGGCTCTGTTACCCAATTCCGCATGATAAAAGACGATGATAGAATCAAACTGAGTTGGAAAAACAGGCTCTGAAGTCACGGGGCTTCCCTGTAAAACAAAGGGAATAAAGAGTCCAAAGAAAATATATCTTACAAGACTATTAAATTGGATGAAACAAAGGTCCGGATACTTTTTCATATGGGTCAACTCGTATGGGCACTATTTTTTGTAAATCAGTTCTTCAAGACCGTTCAGGTGGCCATTCATCATATCGGTAACCGATTCGGAGACATTGATCTCTCTGCGTTGGCCGAAAAGAGTGATATCCAGAATAATATAGTTAATGGCAATAGATATGATTGCTTCATTATTGGTCCAGGCGGCTCTTTGAGGATACCGTTTATCCGATTCCCCCATGAGCACTTCATGTTTATCAGCCACAAGCACGATTTTATGATTCCAGTTTTGCTCCAGTATTTTTTCTTCAATATTGTAGGAGTAAAAACAGGTATGTTTCATGGGAAGTGGATTAAAAGAGAAAATGATGACTTTCACATCCCTTTTCAGAGCATCTTTGATATCATTTTTCAGAACTTCAATTTCTGAACCCCAGGCGGAGATATAGACAGATTTTTTTGCTTTGTGAATCAGTTCCCGAGCTTTTTGCATAATAGTGGAATATCCACTGATATTCCACAGGTGTCCGGTATGTCCCCCTTCGGAAAATTCTTCCAGTTCATATTTCAGGGATTCGATATTGTGACGGAACTGGTTATCCATCATAGAAATCAGCTGATCCGGCGGCAGGGGAACATATTTTTTAGGTTTATCATGTACGATCCCTGCCACACCTGCCTTTTCCAGTTTACGGAGGATATCATAAATTACACTTCTTGGGACGCCCGATTCCTGGGCGATTTCATAGCCGCTGGCTGGACTGATTTTCAGGAGGGCCAGATATGCCTTGGATTCATAGACTGTGAATCCCAGAGTATTCAGTTTTTTTATCAGTTCTTCATGCATGGGAGTCTTTTTCATAGGGGGAGGAATGGATAAGGGTTACATCCATTCCTCCCGGTTAAAGCATTAATGACCCTTTTTCATTCTGTTACGCCGTGGTATACGTGGTTTTTCCGACAGGTATCTGAACCAGTTGAAATAGAGTCCTGCACTTAACACCACAAGGAGCAGCAGAAGGATGACAAACTGGTTCCAGACTTTAAAAATCAGATTCATCATAAACATGAAGAGAACAATCTGCCATGGAACAGCGATGAAGGTGGAAACGATATCCCGTTTATTTTCCTTGTCAATTTTTTCTATTTCTTTTTCTGGAAGTGTATTCTTAAAGCGTTTCCAAAAGCCAAAGGGTCGTGTCCGGTTATAAAAATCCTGCAGGACAGCGTCGTCAGTTGGCTTAGTCATCAGGGTACCGATGATAGTTCCCAATAAAGATATACCTGATGCAAAAAGGAAGGAATAATACTCTGGTGTTGCTTGAGGAGCCAGGGCTTTCCAGAGAATTGCCGCCAGCATACCGGCGGCCATACCGATGGCATATCCATAGCCGTTCAGACGCCACCAATACCAGCGGATCAACTGGGGAATGATAAGCCCGGCGCCCATACTCATGGTAATCCAGGCCCAGATCTCATTGACATTTTTAATAATCAGCATGAGTCCCAATCCAATAACAACAATCAGAATGGATGACCAGCGGCTTTGTTTCATCAATTTATCATGGTCTGCTTCCGGATTGATATAAACCTGGTAAATATCTTTTACCCAATACGCCGCACCGGCGTTGACCGTGGAATCGAAGGTGGACATAGCGGCAGCCATTAAGCCGGCAATCATAAATCCTTTAATACCCACAGGCAGTGTATTGACTACAATCGGCAAAACCATTTCCGGATCGGTAATTTGACTTCCCAAAGAGATACCCCAAACCGCCAAAGCTCCGATAAAGGGCCAGCGGAAACTGAGGAGAAAGGTCCAGAAGAGGGACAAATAGCCTGCTTCTTTATCGTTTTTAGCAGAATAGTAGCGTTGGATCATGTAGTTACCGGTCCCACCGCTACCTTCGATCACTGTTTTAAAGATATAAAACATGGTAAGGACTCCGAAGAGATTATACATAGAATAATCACTGTCCGGATGAATGTTCAATTTCCACCGAGGCAAGAGGTTGGCCCATTCGGAAAAGGTGGTGGGAAAACTGGCAAATGTTCCATCTTTCATGGGCATGGTGACGGAAAAGGTTTCCGGGAGGTTCAGGGACATGGCTTTCACAACAATGTACATAATCGCCCCAAAAATTAAAATACCCTGGAAAACATCGGTCCAGACAACCCCATAAAGCCCTGAGGCAACCGTATAGATCATCGCCAGAACGATAAGAATCGTCGCAGCCCAAAAAGCACCGGGGAGCCCGGCAAAGGAAGGAATCCCCAAAAATTCATCCAGAAATTTACCGCCACCAATGGCAAAATAGGTCACCATAGCAATAGTTCCGATGATACTGACAATGGCTGTAATGGTTCGTGCCAGTCTTCCCTCTTTGTCATCCCCGAAACGGACACTCATCCATTCTGCCATGGTCATCACACCGGCCCGTCGATTCCATTTTCCCATATAAATCATGAGAAAAGCCATGATCAGGGTTACCCCACCCCGAATTTCAATATAGAAACCCCGGGCTCCGATGGCATACACCAGGGCAACGATAATCATCGTACCGCTGATATCCAAGTTTGAAGACATTCCCGATGCACCCAGTGCCCACCAGGGAAGATTACGATTTCCCAGGAAGTAAGAATCAATCCCCTGCTCTGCTTTCCGCTGCATCATCAGTCCAACGTAAATCATGGCGCCGAGGTAAACAAAAACAATTACATAATCAAGTGCCAGCATGGTTGTCATCCCTTATTTATTTTATGTTGTCGTAATGTGCATAGACTTTATCCATATCCGTCCAGACGCGGGCATTTTGCCTTAAATCCAAATATGTCTGATGGATGAGGGCATTCTGGACTTCCCGGGCATAGCGGTTCTTTTCATCTTCATTCAGATTTGGAGGGTAATGAATGGACATCGTATCGGTAAGAGCCGAAACAAACTGCCTGCTCAGCCAGTCTTTACGACGCACATTTTTTTTCATCAACACGGTTTCATGTTTATCCAATCCGCGTTCAAGACCCATTTGATAGACAAGCTCATCCCGTACAGCAAATAAAACAGCTTGGGAAGGATTTCTGTACAGGAGCGCCAAAGGGACCCTCTTTAAAAGAGGGAGAATGTCAATCAATGAAAGAAAATCATCATCCACATAGACAACCGGTTTGTCCCAGATATCCTGTGATTTATTCAAAACTTCTTCGAATAGAGCGTCGGATGGATAAGCCTGAATATTATTGGCAAGGCTTTTCCCCGTAATTCGGCTGGACATGATGAGATAGCTCAGTGCCTGGACACCTCCCCTATCAGGTTTTACCTTCCTCTTCTCAACAAGAGAAGTATAAAAACCTGAAAGAAATTTTTCTTTTTTTACCCGTCGGATTTTATTTTTGATTCTGTCCCGGTTCATCTGAAAATCATCTTCTGAAGGTAGCATATCCGTTTGAATAGATTCAACAGACAATATATGCCAGCCAAAAGGTGTTTTAAAAGGTCTGGACACTTTTCCGGGTTCTGTCAGGAAAACCTTCTCTTCGAATTCAGGAACCATATCCCCAAAAGTAACGAATCCCAGGTATCCCCCATGATTTGCCAGAAATGTATCCTGAAAGGCTTCTTTTGAAAGGGAATGAAAAGATTCCTGACCGGATTGAATTTGCCGGTACCAGGTATGGATTGTTACCGAATCCGGGGAAAAAAGATGACGGACTTCCCGGTATTCAAGGCTTTTGCGATAGGCATCTCTGACTTCTTCTTCGGATAAAGTTTCAAGAGAATCATCAATCATGAGCCGGATCATTTCATCAATCACAGCTTTCCGTTCAGCCTCTGCAATTTCATCTGCCAGAATAAGAGGATCATAGGTCCCAAATTCTTCCTGATATTGTGCAAACAGAACGTTCCGGATCATCCGGCCTCCATGATAATTGAGCATTTCTGTGTCAAAAGGATTTTTTATGAACCGGATTTGGGGTGTATAGGTATAAATAAATTCTTCAACCGTAAGGACTTCATCATCAATGCGGGCAAAGATCTCCTGTTTCGGGTCCTGTTGAGACTGACACCCGAGGAGAAGGATAACGCTGAAAGACACGATGAGAATGTTTTTGATCATAACGGTAACATGAAACAGGGTGAGCATTCGTTCACCCTGTTTACATTGGTTGTTTCCAAGGTTAGAAATACAAAATCACGGAAAAATACTGAGGTGGTGAAAGATATTTCATGCTTTGATAGGCATAGTCAATGAGGATTTCACCCCGTGTCCCATAGAAAATCCGGACTCCTCCCCCAAATGTCAGTCCGCTTTCATTATCCTGTTGTGCCAGATCTTTATAACCACCCCGGATATAGAATCTTTCAAGGAAAGAGAATTCAGCTCCCAGGTTCAGGCTGGGAGTATTGTCATTGGGATATAGAGCATCTGCGGCAATCCGGACTTTAAGAGGGTCTTTATCCAGTGCTGTCATGGATACGCCAGCCCTAAAAAAGACAGGCAAATTGAATTTATCCGTTAAAAGAACCGCGTTGACTTCAGGGTTGGAATCATAGCTATCGTCAATGTCATGATTGACATAAAGGCCTTTCCCATCCATTTGCATCTTGGTGCCAAAATTGGAAAAACTCATGCCGATTTGTGTTTCTCTGAAATCCAGCTTATACAGGGTTCCCAAATCAAAAGCTACACCTGAAGCCTGCTGGATATCAATTTTTTGCGTAATATATTTAACGGTACCGCCGATGGAGAATTTGTCACTCATCTGCATGGCATAATGGAGATTTATCACAAAATCATAAGATTCGAACTGGGTTCCGTCGCCTTCCTGGTTTTCAATGGTGGTCCGTTCCATGGATCCGTAGTTCAGGTATGTGGAACTCAGGCCGAATGTACCGGAATAGCCAAGTTTATAGGTAAAGGCAAAGTACTGATACGATATATCGGCAAACCAGTTCGTATGGCTGAACAGGAGTCCATTTTTTTCCAGATTTGCCGCACCGGCCACATTCCAGTACAGGGCTGACGGATCATCGGCTACGGCACTAAAAGCACCGCCGGTCGCCAAGGCTCTCGCTCCCTGACCGATTCCCAGAAACTGGGCAGCCGTCGTTGCCACTTTCGATTGAGCCGCCATCAGGGAACTGCCTGCCAAAAGAATGGCTGTAAGAAAGACCGTTAATGATTTTTTCATGATCATATCCTCTGTTCACGTTATCGTATAATTGCAAATTTGCCGGTTTTGGTCCCATGCTCACCGGCATCCAGGTAATAGAGATACACACCGTAAGCAATTTTCCGGCCGTCTTTATTCTTCAAATCCCAGAAAACGGTACCGTCTTCAAGAGATCCTTCATGGATCAATTCTTTTACAAAAGCACCATTGATAGAATAGATCCTGATTTTGCTCCCCAGGGGAACATGAATAAACCGAATACCATCTTCGTGTCCGCCGTATTCATCCTGGAATGTATAAAGGGATGCGATTCCATAGGGATTGGGAACCACTTTCACATGGTCCAGATTGTTTTCAACGGAATCTTCATTGACAAAAGCCTGCTCCAGACTGAATTCAAAGATATCTTCTTTGCGGAAGGGCTTTTTGGTCCGAATCACCAGTTCATCCTCAGGAGCAATTGGATAGTATTCCAGGATGGAAATATAGGATATTTTCAGCGTAACACTATCAGTGGTTTCAGGGTACCAGACCAACGCCAGGGAATCTTCTTCCGTCAGAATCAATGAATCGATATGCACTTCCTGCCAGCCGGCATCCTGCGTAATGGTAAAGGGCTTCATCAAATTCCCTGACTTTGATTCAAAGGCCATATTCACATCCCTCTCATCGGCCTGTATGAGGAAATAGGCTCTGTAATACCCCGGATCGAGATGATACCGTCGCCAGTAGTAAAGAGGATCGCTGTTATACTTGACAATATGAGTCATATTAATGGCGCGATTGCCCATAATGGTTGGCGGCCGACCTGAAATTCGGGCTTGTGTTTGGACTGCCGTTGTATCACCGGTCCAATACCCCCTCCCACCAATCTGTTCATTCTGAAGGGAAATGACATTTTCTCCCTCAGATTCCATTTTTACAGACCATGTTGGCCTGTAAATATCAGTCCCGCTGTAGTTCACAGTATCTTCATAAAACAAGTAAATGATAAAATTGTTGTATGTATTGGCAATTTGGGAAAAACCGGTCTCGACTTTTTTCCCACTCACCAGATCTTCTACCAGATAGGTTACAGGATGAACATCCAATTTATCGAAGGTGGATGTGAATTCGATACTGCTATCCACTGTGTCTGCATAAAAAGTGATTTTATAATCCGTAGGAAAAGGGCGGCCGGAAAAATTGGGTGTCGTTGAAAAAACCAGATTGGGTCGTTTGAAAGCATCCCCGGATCTCCATTCTGTACTGTCTTCCCAGATGGATATTGACGTCTCATTCTTTACATTGAGGCGGAAACCTTCTACAACGGGTGTAATCCGGTTGAACTGGTTGGAATTTTCAATGAGGGTATCGCCTGTTGTCGTATTGAGGAGTGAAAAATCCCACGTGTAAGGAATAACCCGTTTATAAGGAGAAGTGGTAATGGACGGATCCATGATGCTGGTATCCCGGGTATCCCTGAACACCAGGCGGTACAGATTCTTATCGGTGATTTTCACCGGGTCCATAATTTCAAGAGAAATGACACTTGTTCCGGGCCCTTCAACATGAGGAAGTGTATTACCTCCCCCTTGCATTCTAGCCGGCTTATAGGCTGCAGCTTTGCAATTCGGTACAACAGTGACCACATTCTCAGACATTTCCAGAGTCCCGCTGATGGGATCATAATCAGTTGTAAAATGTGATTCAGCAGGGAAAATATTGTATAGGGTATCGCCGGAATCGAATGAAGTAATTGCGTAAAAATAGCGTTTTCCATTCACTACATCCTGGTCCACCCAGGAATATTTTAAACCGCTGTTTTCGCCCAGATAATAGGAAATTCCGTAATCCCCGTAAATACTGGGAACATACTCCCCTTTAATCAGGTCAATGACCGTTCCGGCCGGGGATTCTAGAAATATATCCAGCATATAAACCCATTCATGGGTCATGTCCAGGGTGAGATCCAGTGAAGAAACAGTTCCGGTTGAACCGATAGTCAGGGTATCCTGCACGGTTGAGACAAACTCGTCCCCAAAGTAGCGGTTTCCCCGGATTGTTACATTATCCACATAGACTGATACGGTATCATTGGAAATCACGCGGATAAAAAATTCTCCGAAAAGGTAATCTGGGTGAAGTGTAAGGGTTTGAGGGTACTTAAAACGATTCCCATCGGGATGTAAAGTAGAAAATTTTTTCGGATTCATTTCTTCGGATGTGGACTGGGACAGGCCGGATGCAACGGCGTAATATTGCCTGAAACCCACTTCAGCCGTGGCATTGCTGTCCAGATAGATATCCGCAGATAAGGTATACTGGGAATTTTTAACCATATAGGGAATGCGCTGATATATTTCAATGGTATCAAGTTTTGTAGTTACCCATTTATTTCGGAGGAGTATCTGAGCCGCATAATCACCATCAGTGACATAGAGTGAAGAATCGGTTTTGATATAAAAAGCATTCGTATCGACAGCCTGCCAGTGAGTTGGATTAAAAACATCCCAGGTTTCAAAGGACCCATTAGCCTGGAGGGTCAGATGGTCAATAGAACCGGTTCGTTTAACACCGTTCAGGATTAAATCCCATTCTTTCAGGACACCCATTTTCGTATCGGCATAATTATCCCGGATTGTCAGAATCCAGTTACCGTTTAAAGACTCTCCGTTAAGGGTTGAGAATGGCTGATAGGGGCGGACATCGGGAAAGAAGGGCGGCAATGATTCGGTCATGGGATTATCACTCTCATCTGTCAGAACCAGTGGCATTTTAATCCCGAAATTTCCCGTAAAAAGGTCCTCATGGGAGTTTATTTTATCAAAAACAGCCACCGGACTGTAAAAGACAGGATTCCCATGGACATCTGTGATCGTATAGGCATCCTTAAAATCATGATGTTCACTTTTATAAATCCGGTATCCTTCAAAGTCGTTCCATTTTTCAGGAGAGGCAGGATAAAGCATCTGGCGGATGGTATCGATATGATTTTCCGCCTCTGTTCCCCAATAAAGGGTTACCTTTCCGTCTCCCGGAACAGCATTCAGGACAGGAGAATCCGGTGGTACAGGGTGAATTGTCTGAGCCCACAGGGCGGCATACAGAGTTATGATAAAAATGATGGGGGCTATTGTAAAACGCTTCATCTTCATTCCTTATTTTATCACAGCAAATTTGCCGGTATAAGTTTTGTCGGAGAAAGGGACCGAAACCTGAAAAATATAGACACCGTAGGCGATTTCAATTTCATCTTTGGACCGTAAATCCCAGAATATGCGGTCAGAAATGCCGCCATCCTGTTTCAGTACCTGGACCAGATCGCCCCGGACGGTATATATCCGGATGGTGGCATTTTGCGGTACATTGATGAAAGCAATTCTCCGGTCTCCCCTTCCAACCAGTGAACTGGCAGCCGCAGCAGAGCCACGGAATTCCCAGCTGGCTGCGGCGTAATAGGGATTGGGAACCACCTTCACATGATCAATGGATTCTTCGGCCTGTTCTTCGTGCACAAGGGGACCCTGAACTGAAAAATGGAAGATATCCTCATTTGTAAAGGGACGTTTGAAATAGAAGGTATACTCATCACCTACAGTAGAAATATCACCGGAAAAACTGATTTCCCATGTAGGATACTCAATACCATTATCAAGCTGTCGAAGTATAATGATTTTATCATCTTCAGAGAGTCCTGAAGGTGCCTGATCATCATAAGCATATTTCAGGGGATAGGGTGATCTTGTATTCAACAGCATGACATTGAAATCAGTTACAGATGCAGGATAAACATCATAAGCCACAGACTGGCCGCTGATGTCGGTCATAAGGACAAAGGCATCCCCATTCCGGTAGCCATTTGAAGCCTGACGGATTTCAACAGGAACGGTAGTGGCACCATTCCATCCGCTTTTTTCAGCATCCGATTCAATTACCCAGTCATTATCAAAGAGAATTTCAAGTCCCAACTCATTGGATGGAAGTCGATATGCCGTAGCCGGTTGCCACAGAGTTGACAAGCTGGTGGTATTCATGGCCATTCCAATTTCCGGTAACAGGGATTGAGGCAGCATCACCTGTTCCTGCAAGGGGACCAGTGTATCAGGAACGGATGTTGTGACATCAATCAAACACCATCCGGTGGTTATTCGGGTAAGCGCTTCTGCAGGATCCAGGGCATTATAATCTGGTTCACCGTCATCAGGATATTGATTTCCGTTGAGATCATCGGCAGAGTCTGCCGGTGTTTCAAACCAGTTCCCATTATTGTCATACAGGTCATTCGACGTATCCACAAAACGGATTTCCAATTCCCGTGTTTCTCCGCCCCAGGATTCCGGAAGCATGGCTGAATGAATCACATCTACGTGGACATTGCCGGTGGCAGTCCCCTGATGTGTCACTGTCCCGCTGACATGACCCGGTTCATATCCCGATACATAGCCTCCGGGACGGATGACAACCACATTGGTCCCCAGATTCCAGGAACTTCCGGAGTAAACGGCCCGTTTGGAACATTCCGCCGGAGGAATTCCCAGGTGGCTTCCGCCACGGTCATAGGAGACAACTGCATACAGGTACATTTTCCCGTTTTCAACGGTTGTGTCAGTCCAGCTGTGGGTAATGCCTTCGTCTCCCTCCAGACCGTTCTCATCGTTCCCGAGATAAAAGGAGATACCGCCGGAAATGTTGAGGTCCCCCACGTAATTTCCTTTGATATTATTTACCAGATCGAACTGAACCATGGGTTTATAAAACTGTTTATTTCCGTAGGCATTGGTAATGGTATTGATATCGTTGAAACCTTCCACTGTTGCCCTGTAAATCCGGTATCCTTCAAAGTCATATCCCAGCCAGGGATCCAGGGAATACTCAGCCAGATCATCCCAGTAAAGGGTCACTTGTTCATCACCGGGCACCACTTTTACCGTAGGTGTTTCAGGGGGGCGGGTGAAGTTGTAATTCTCGTCATATATTTGCTGGGCAACCTGTTTGTTTTTGTACAATTCTGCTTCATCATTACCATACACAAGTCCCAGTGAGAATCGTTCTGTTTGTCCTTTCCGGATGGGAAAATATCCGGCTCCGTAAATAAAATCTCCATCCACTGGTTCCAGACTGATTTCATCGTAGTTCCCCGGTTGCATGCGGTTCCACAAACCGCCCGGACTGCTGATATCCCAGTTATAGTCATCATTCATCCGGACCTTGCCAGGCGGAGTAAAATAGTTAAAAGAGGTCAGACCAATCTGATCGGATTCATCGATATCGGTGGCATCCAGATTAGGTTCACCAGGTGTGGGTAATCCATCACCTTCTCCCTCATCCCGGGTTCCGGGTTTGCCGTCTGCCCCCACATCATCTGTCGCCGCATCCCAATCTCCGTCATTATCAATGCGATCATCCCGGGTTTCATCAATCATCAGGTTATCCACTCCCGCTCCGGTGAAATAATTCTTATACCTTAAGGGAGGTTTGGGAGTTACTTCCGCCCTCAGAGGTTTGATACGATATAAATAGTGAGCATTGTAATTTTCATCAATGAGACCGTCAAAATCATCATCCACCAGATTCCCGATAATTTCCTCATAATTCACACCGGGTTGAATGGTCACAACGCGCCCCTGGGTTGTATCAGTCATGGGAAGTTCTTCTATTGTTTTCACTTCCCGTTCATACGTTTTGCCGTCAATCAGGACAATCTGATCTCCGATATCAAAAGTAACCGGGTTAAAATCCTCTTCCGTGAACTGGGGAGCCGGAGCCGTATGTTTGTAATAATCTCCGTCGTTATCGATCCCGTCGTAAGGATTTCCGGGTGATTCCAGGTAGGCATAACCTACATACCCTACCGGACCGTCGAAACAGGGGGAATAGGCCGGTGGGGCATCCCAGCTGTAACACATATTCTCTTCCATATCGAAATAGGAAAGGTCATCCTGGGCATCGATATGGTCGTTACAACGTCCACCGCTCAGGGTTCCTACGATCATACCAAAGCTGGCTTTATTGTAATCCCAATCCGAAAAATTTTCAATTTCATATAACCAGAAAATCATGTCCTGTGCCATAAAATGGGCCCATTGCATGGCACGGACTTTTACCCGTAATCCCAGTCCCAACCGGGATATGTTCGTACTGTCCGGGAGAAAAACCAGCTGCCCTGAACCGTTTTTTTCGTAATTAAATTCATAATCGTTGGCGTCATCCATATAGAAAAAGGTCTCTTCATCGGCACTGGATATACCCCGTCCGAAATATCCATTCCATTCGGGGATTCCGTTCACATCTACCCAGTCCGGATGATCCGGCCAGAACCAGGGCCATGTATCCGGTTTCCCGTCACCATCCAAATCAAGATCTGTTGCCAAGGGAATATAATCCTGGTTGGGATCGGCAAAACCAGGTAGGGGTTCGAAAGTCCAGGACATATTTGAAGCGCCTCCGGGTCCATCTGTGGCTCCCCGAGGGCCGTCATTGGTTCCCACATAATACACGGTATCCTGATACATCAAATGCATTAGTGAGTCTGGATAAATATTCAGAGATTTGCAGCTGTAAAAATACCGGCTCACATGATAATCAATGCCTTTTATTCGGAGAGTATTGGGTGAAATCACCTGAACAGTATCTTTGTTCGCATTCAGATAGGTCTGGGAATCGATAACTTCATATTCCACTCCATCCAGAACCACAATGGAATTTTCATCAATTTCAGCCTTTTTTTCCCATTTCCGGGGCAGTTCCACACCCACAAGGATAGATACATCACCGATGTAACTGTTCCCGCTGCCGATAGGCCACTCTCCTTCCGGTGAACTTCCGGTAATATCGCCTCCCACAACACCATAATTGTAGAAGAGAGTCCGGACCTTGTTCCCAGCGATAATCCCCGATTTCCGGGCGGTTCTATCTCCCATCAGATGATCCAGGGAATTCTCTTCCGCCATAAGGACCGTTGTCAATCCCAAAAGGGCCAAAAGAAGGAAAAAATGCTTTTTACATGAATATTTCATAGTATTCTCACAAATCAAATTGAACACCAGCAACGACACGTCTCGGATGACTGAAATTCGTGGGCTGTATCAGATACTCCCGGAGACTGTTAATCATTTGACTGGCTTGTGTTTCACTGTATTTATTTTCCAGAGTCGTATACGTGGCACGTCCCGTATCATCAAAAACGTTATATTCGTTCATCGTATCAAACAAATTGCTGACTTTGAGATAGAGATTAAAATGGATGCCTGCAAAATTCAGAGTTTTGTCAAAACGCATGTCCACATTGGTTTTGGCAGGCTTTACACCCGTATTGGCAATTTGTGTCAGCTGTACCAGTTCAAGATTTCCGATGGTATATGGCATACCGGTGGACCATTTGGCAATGATTCCCACATTCCAGTTTCCCGGGACCCCAATATTGGTGGTAACATTGAGCGTATGCCGCTGATCATGTCCCAGGGGAATCAGTTGTTTTTCCGGTGTCATATTATTATTGATAGCATTGTACGCTGCGTTCCGATCCACTGAAACCCCTTCAGCCACCTGATAAGTATAATCCAGAAAAGCACTAAAATAATTTGAATACCTTTTTTCCAGGGAGATCGTTATTCCTTTGATTTCCGCATAATCGTTGTTGCTGTAAATGGAATACATGGTTCCCTGCTGATAGGTTTCAATGATTTTATCACCACTCTGGAGGTTCCGGATGTCCCGGTAAAAAATATCCAGTTGTAATTTGATATCATTGGAAATCTGCTGTTGGAGCCCGATTTCATACTGATTGGTCCGCTCTGGTTTCAGATCGGCATTCCCCATCTCTCCCTGGAGCCCTGTACCCGTTCCCATCTGATAGAGAGGATTTTTATACAGTTTATCCATCAAAGGCATTTGTAGGAATTGTCCAAAGGATACATGGATGGATCCCCGGTCCGATATGGGATATCCGAAACCGATCCGTGGAGAAATCTGATATTTCCCTTCCACATCCCTGTACCAGAAATCAGCCCTTTCTTCGGTTGTATATTCATTGTCAGTTGTCATTTCATCAGCCTGTATCACACCATCACCATTTGTATCTTTATAACGGTTTTTCGGGGCGATGGGGGTAAATATATTGGGATCTCTGGGATCTGAGAGGACATGGAAATTCGGATCAAAGTAATCGAGCCGGATGCCTGCATTGACAACAATCGTATTGTATTCAATTTTATCCTGAATGTAGGCGGATAATTGCCAGGGTTTGACAGGATTGTCGTGGACATAGTTCGAAAAATCCTTCAAGGCATTGTTTGTCTGTTCAATGGTTTCGTATGAAGCAAAGAGATAGTCCTGGAGTGTGGAAAATTCTCCGTTTACCAACATGTCAAAATTGGCATTTCCGGACTGTCCGTCCAGACTAAATCTGAATTCAGATAAACGGGTTTGTTTAAATTCCACGCCGGTTTTGATTTCATGATGCAAGGTAATTTGATTCACATAATCTGCTTTCAGGCTTGTCATATTTAAATGGCGTTCATAATACTCATTTTCCATGCCGCCGACATTAAAGGTATTGAGAGGTTTTCCGGAATTGCTGGTTGCTGTATTAATAATTTCCATATTGACGATCTCATCAGGACCGAAGGGATAGTGGTGATAATTGGTGGAATACCGGGACAAACCAAAGGTTAGGTAAGACCTGGACGAAATGCCCCGGTGAATATTGATATTGTGCGTAAGAGCCCGGCTGTATTTATTATTGAGCCCGTCAGGGGTATATCGCCAGTCATGACTGTAATCCGTCCATGAAATATAATCGCCAAAGAGATTGGGAAGATTATTGCTGATAAAATTGTAAGAAATTCGAAGGGTAGGATTGATCCGCCAGGTAAGTTTAGTCTGAAAATTCAGTTCTTCCGACGTATTCATGGGGATCCATGCATTGTCTCCTGTTTGGTATAAAATCGTCAGGGTATCATTTGCTGGATCTCCACCATAGTTGGGATTAATGGACAACATGTGGGACATATACGTTTGGTAATCATCGGTCACAACCACTGAATCGGGCGAATCTAGATGGTAGAAAAAGTTATCCGTATCAAAGCGCCGTTGTCCCCATAAGTGTCCCTCGTGTGTGTAATATCTCATATTTGTATAGAAAAAGACTTTATCTTTTACCAGGGGGCCTTCGAAGGATAACTGCAAGTTTTTGATACTGAGTGGATTGATATCATCAATATGGGGGAAATAGTCTGTTTCATCGGAAATATAATCGCCAAAATAGGTGTGGATATTACCGCTGAAGGTATTGGATCCATCTTTTGTGACGATATTGACCACACCGGACATGGCATTGCCATATTCCGCGTTGAAAGATCCGGTAATCACTTGAAGTTCCGCAACGGCACCGGCATCCACCACTACGCCCTGGTTTCCGGTAAAAGGATCGGTGACAGGAACACCATCCACCATGTACATGGTTTCGCCTTTACGCCCACCACGGAAATGACCATCTACAATACCCGCCTTGGTTCCGATCACCTCGCTTACCGTTTCAATGGGCATATTAGCCATATCATCGGCACTCACGTGAGAAGCCGAGGATGTGCGGTCCCGGACAATCATGGGACGATCAGCCACTACCGTTACCACTTCACCTTCCACGGCTTCCACGCGCATTTCAATGTCAAGGTTCGTGGTACGGTCCACCGAGACTGAAACATTTTGTAAAGACTGTGGTGCATATCCGATCATGGAAGCCTGGATGATATATTCACCGGGAGGCACATTCAAAATGACAAAATTCCCGTCCATATCTGATGCCGCTCCCAGATATGTACCTTCAATGATAATATTACATCCGACCAATGGTTCACCGGTCCGGGCATCAGTTACCTGTCCGATAATTTTTCCCGTAGTACTCGCGTATAACCATCCGGATGCAATAGCCAGTATCCATGATAAAACAAGAATTTTAAGCTTCATTGTTTTCCACTCAGTTAATTATTCAAACAACTTTTAAAAAATATAAAATGACAGAAAACATAAAACAAATAAAAAGTCACTCAAATCTTAACAAATATCATCTTTTTTTAAAATCATCCGGAAATTTCACGTGTGTGTTCCTTCAACCAATGTTGCTCTGTTTTTGTCAAAAGTGGAGATAGTTTTTCTCGGACCCGGGCATGGTATGTATTCAGCCACTGTCTTTCTTCAGGTGTCAGGTATTTACTCTCAATCATTGAAATATCGATTGGACAGAGAGTCACTGTTTCAAATTCGAGAAATCCTTTTTTAGAAGATTCGCGACATAAGATCAGGTTTTCGATTCGTATGCCGTACTTGCCTTCAAAGTAGATTCCGGGTTCGTTGGACATAAGCATTCCGGCTTTCAGGGGGACATCTGATTTCAGGGATATCCGCTGAGGTCCTTCATGAACATTGAGAAAACATCCCACACCATGACCTGTGCCATGGCCATAATTGAGTCCTTCTTGCCATAAAAATTTCCGGGCCAGAACATCCAGATTGGCACCGGTTGTCCCCTCCGGAAAGACTGCCCGGCTTAAATTGATCATTCCTTTCAGGACCCAGGTAAAGTGTTTTTTTTGTTCAGATGTCGGGTCAGAGAGGGCTATCGTACGGGTGATATCTGTTGTTCCGTCTAAATACTGGCCACCGCTGTCCACCAATAAAATCCCTTTCGCTTTTATGACCGATGCCGTTTCCTCTTTAGCGGAATAATGTACAATCGCCCCATGTTCGCCGTATCCGGCAATAGTTTGAAAGGAAAGACCTCTGAAAAGAGGCTGCTCAGCCCGAAATTTCTGCAGTTGATCCGCCACCGTTATCTCCGTATGCCTTTCGCGTTTTACCGCCTGATGAAGCCAGACCATCCACCGGACCATTGCAGCCCCGTCCCGAATATGAGCCGACCGGATGCCATCCTGTTCGACAGGGTTTTTGACACTTTTAAAAAGGGTTGCCGGACTTACCCCTTCTATCACCTTATGAGCTGATTCCCTGATCAGGTGTTCATGATATGAAGATGTTCTTCCGGTATCAATGAGTACATGTTGACCTGAACATAACTCCGGCAACGTTTTATGGACATCGTTATAGTGTTTGAATGTGACCCCTTCTTCCCGGAGCTCTGTCTCCAACTTCCCGGCCATCTTCTGGGGATCAATAAACCAGATAATCCGTTGCCGGTCCAACCAGAGATAAGAAACAACGAGAGGATTGTATGCCACATCTCTTCCACGGACATTCAACACCCAGGCAATTTCATCCAAAAGAGTTAACAAAATAGCTTCTGCATGATATTCCAGTAAATACTTTCGAATGCGGTTAATCTTTTGGGGACTCCCTTCACCGGCATAATCCATCATGTAGCGAAAGGCGGAATGTGTCGGTAAAGATGGCCGTTCCTCCCAGATTCGTCCCACAAGATCCATATCCCCTTTATAAACATAATCTTTTTCTGAAAAGAGGTTGTACCAAGATTGAACCTTTGCAGCAGGCAGGCAGGTGCCGTTGAATCCGATAACAGATTTGGGGGGCAGATTTTTCATGATAAACTCTTCGACAGAAGGAATGCCTGGATTTCCGAAGCGGAAAAGTGTTATCGGAGATCCAACAAGTTCCTTTTCTGCCTGTATGAAATAGCGCGAATCAGTCCATAATCCGGCAAATGCCTGAGTGACTACCAAGGTCCCTGCCGAACCGGTAAAACCTGAAAGCCATGTCCGCGTTTGCCAGTGATCCGGAATATACTCGCCTAAATGGGGATCAGATCCGCCCTCATACCAAAGATCAATACCTTCATCTGCCATAACATGCCGTAATGCATCAATATGAGTCGAATGTTTCGTATCAGCTTTCATTTTTTTGTTTCACTCCCCGGTTAAAGGATATCAAAATTTATTTGCTTTCAGACCCTTTGTTTTGCAAGTAATCAAGATACTCTTTTTGCATTTCCCGTAGCTGCTTTGACAAATCATTCAACCTGAATTCAATGGAATTCATGACGTGAAACTGGAAATGCTCCATATTTGTCTGTTTATGGATCATCCAGACAATTTTAATAGAGACCAGCAGCAACCCGATTTCAAGGGATAGAATGGGAGGCAAAAAATTTGCAATTTTAAATATATAACGAAGAATGTCAAAGGTAAAGAGCAATCCCACAATAATTAAAAAGATTAAATTTATCCTCCGGTCCTTTTCCACTGATTCTGTCCCACCTATTTGTCCCACCAATTGACGGATTTTTTCCTTTTCAGCTTTAAATTCCTCCAGTTCACGACGTAACGCTTCTGTATCTTTATCCCGGATATTGTCTCCGATTTTATCCCGCATATTCATCACCCTCGCTTTTCAAATGTTATTATGGCTTATTTATTTATGAAGACGCTTCATAGAAGATGTGTAACAATATAAGGGTTTCAAAAAAGATATAAAAACAGCTTTCACCTGTTTCAAGAGGATTCAGTCCTTTTTTTATCGTTTTTAACTTTTTTAAATTTCACAAAATACACTAAAGGATGCCTTATGAAAAAAGACTTAAAGAAAATGAATATCAAAGCATTTAATTCAAAAATTTTTTCCTTGTGGGATGATCAGTGGTTTTTATTGAGTGTCGGTGATTTTAACAAAGGAGATTTCAACAGCATGACTGTCGCTTGGGGAAGTCTTGGCATTATGTGGTCTGTCCCCTTTGCCCAGGTTGTGGTCCGGCCGACGCGCCATACCTATCATTTCATGAACACATACGATGATTTTACCTTGTGTGCCTTTCCAGAGAAATATCGGGAGGATCTTTCATATCTCGGATACCATTCTGGTCGTGATGAAGACAAAATTGCCAAAACCACCCTTACACCCTGTGCTTCAGACACGGTAAAATCCCCCTCTTTTGAAGAGGCTGAACTCATCATGGAATGCCGAAAAATGTATGAACAGGACATGGATCCGAAACTTTTTCTGGAGGATTTTATCCATACAAAATACCCAGGGAACGATTATCATCGAATTTATTTTGGAAAAATACAAAACCTGCTCCAGCCAGAGAAACCAAGATATTAAAGAATGTCCCTTGTACCTGAGTAGACACTTTTCTAACTTTTAATACGACCAACCCGACAATAAACAGAGAGGTTTTGCCATGAGTGAATGTATGTATCCTGCCATGAAGATTGATAAAATTAACATTTACCCCTTCAATATAGACACGGAGGAAGTCTTTAAGATTGCCACCATGAGTCTGAGCGGAGCGAAAAATGTGCTTGTGGAAATCAGAACCAATCAGGGACTCACAGGTTGGGGAGAAGCGAGTCCTTTCCGGTCAATCACCGGAGAAACGCAGGGCATTAATCTTGCTGCAGCAGTTGAACTTCGGGGAGCACTTTTGGGAAAAAATCCTTTGGAAGTGATAACCCGAACCGAAGAAATGGAAGCCTGGTTACCATTTAATACAACGATTCGTTCGGCATTTGACATGGCCATATATGATATTGCATCCCAGGCAGCAGGATTGCCTCTATACGCCTTTCTGGGAGGAACTCGTCGCCCGGTGGAAACAGATTTGACCATCGGTATTGGGACCGCGGAAGAAGCGGTGGAAAAGACAAAAAAAATTTTGAATAAAGGGTTTCGGATCATCAAAACCAAGGTGGGCATCTCCATTGAGGATGATTTAAAGCGATTAAGAGCTATCCGGGAAACAGCCGGACCGGATGTAAAAATCCGTATTGATGCAAATCAGGGTTGGGACCGGGTGACAGCCGTCCATTGCCTGGAAAGTTATAAAGAATTGGATATTGAATTTTGCGAACAACCGGTCCGGGCCCGGGATTTTGAAGGAATGAAATATGTTTCTGACCATTCAAGCATACCCATCATGGCCGATGAATCGGTGTTTTCGCCATCGGATGCCCTGGAAATTGTCCGGACTCAGGCAGCACCGCTAATCAACATCAAGCTGAGCAAATCAGGCGGTATCTCTGCCGGACTCAAAATCGCCCATATTGCCCAGGCGGGATATATCACCTGTATGACAGGTTGTATGTCTGAATCGGGATTGGCAAACACGGCTTTTACGCATTTTGCCATGGCAAATTCAGTTGTAAAATATTTTGATCTGGATGCCAATGAAGGACACGTCAACGAACCCATCAAGGGAGGGGCTGTTTTTGACAAAGGTCATGTAATCGTCCCGGATGATCCGGGCATCGGAGCCACGCCTGAACCGGATTTCATCAAAAAACTCAGTAGGGAGAAAATATAACCCATGAATAAAAGGTTCCCTATTTTACAGGCTGTTGACCCTACCCATGTGGATCAAGACGGAAACGTTTACCTGTTTTTTGGAGGATATGACTACCACCGGCTATCCTGGCATCCTGAGATCATGAATGCCATGGACGAAGCGTCCCGAAAATACGGGATAAACAGCGGGGGTTCCCGGTGCACAACAGGCAATCATCCCTTACACCTGAAGCTTGAGCGGGATCTGGCACACTTTTTCAATTTGGAAGATGCCTTGCTACTCCCTACCGGGTATCTGGCAAATATTGCATTATTTCAGGGTTTAAGGCACGATTTTGACATCGTATTTATCGATGAGAAATGTCATCCCTGTATTCGGGATGGAACAGCCGTTGCCCGTATGAATACCATGATTTATCCCCACATGGATGCAGATTATATCGATAAGGAAGTCAAAAAACTTCCTGCTGGCAACAACCGTTTTCTGATTGTTACCGAAGGAACGGGGTCCGTGTACAGTCCGATTGTCCCGGCAGACCGCTACATGCAGATCGCAAAAAAATACAAAGGGATGTTATTAGTGGACGAAGCCCATACAGCCGGGGTTTTAGGCCACACAGGACGGGGAATCCGTGAACATTTTAAATTGTGTTCAGATAACTATCTTATTACGGGTACTTTAAGCAAGGCCTTTGGAACATACGGTGGGTACATCGCCGGTGGAAAGCGGTGGATTGAAGCAATCCGTTATGAAGCTCATGCCTACCAGGGGAGCTCTGCCTTCCCCCTACCACTCTGTGCCGCCGGGATGAAAGCCATAGATATCATCGATCGTTCACCTGAAAAGATCCACACTTTACAAGACAACAGTCTGAAAGTGAAACAATATCTGTTAGAAAAAGGCTTTTCTCTCCCCCTTACACCCACACCCACTATACCTGTGCTTTTTGACACTCCTGAGCAGACAGAAAAATTGAAGAATAATCTACAGGAAGCAAGAATCTATCCTACATATATTTTTTACCCGGGTGGCCCCAAAGAAGGCTATTTTCGTTTTGCTCTTTCCAGCGCCCATTCACAGGAAGATATCAACACCTTTCTTGAATGCATTGATCGAAGTTTGTAATACAGTTGATTGACAGGGAGTTTTTCATGGAATATGGGTTTCTGTCCGTTCTTCCCCCACTCATCGCCATCCTCCTGGCACTCTATACCAAAGATGTGTTCATTGCCCTCTTTACCGGTTGCTTCAGCGGGTATTTTATCCTCAATGATTTTAAAATCATCAGTGGATTGGACGCGACTTTCATGTCCTTTATTCAGGTCTTTGCCGATTCGGATAACGCCATTGTTATCTTCTGTGTTTTGTTGATTGGAGCTCTCATCCATCTGGTTGAAGAGAGTGGCGGCATGAACGGTTTTGTGGAATCCATGGTTCGGCACCGGGGTGTGATCACCACAAAGCGAACCGCAAATATGTTTACCTGGTTTATCGGTCTGCTGGTATTTACATCGGGGACACTCAGCACACTCCTTACGGGAGCCATTACCCGACCTGTAAACGATGCTTTGAAAGTTCCCCATGAAAAAAGCTCTTTTATCGTTCATTCCACGTCTACCCCCGTATGCGTATTGATTCCTCTCAGCGGCTGGGGAGCTTTTATGATCGGACTCATACAGGCTCAGGGAATTCCCGATGCCACCCAGGTAATGATCCGAACCATACCGCTGAATCTTTACGCCATTCTGGCTGTATTTATTTTACCGATCCTGATTTACACAGGCTTTGATTTCAAGGGTATGAAGAAAGCCGAAAGCCGGGCCGATACTACCGGGATGCTGGATGCCGATACGGACCGGGAAAACTTGATGGAGTCGAAGAAACGAGATGTTGCACCATCGTCCGTAAAAAATCTGATTATACCCATCTTAACCATGGTGTGTGTTATTCTGGCAGGTTTATTCATTACAGGAAAAGGAAGCATGATAGAAGGCGACGGCATGCGAAGCATTCTCTGGGGATGTATTATCAGCCTGCTGACTGCCTATATTTTATACAGAAGCCAGGGGATTTTTCATTACAAAACCTTTATGAAACATTTTTTTAAGGGTGCCGGAAGTATGCTGAACGTGGGTTCTATTTTAATTTTTGCTTTTTCCATGGGGGGTGTCGTAAAAATGCTGGGGACCGGAATGTATCTGGCAGAGATCTTTGCAGGATTTTTAACACCGGCTCTATTACCGGCTCTGATTTTTCTTTTCAGCTGTATTATCAGTTTTTCCACCGGATCGTCCATGGGTACCATGGCTGTCATGATGCCTGTGGCTATGCCCATGGCACTGACTATGGATATGTCCGTGGCACTAATCTCGGCTTCGGTTTTCGGCGGTAGCATTTTTGGGGATCATGCCTCCCCGATTTCAGATACTACTATCATGAGTTGTACCACCACCGGGTGCGATGTGATGGATCACATCCGCACACAGCTTCCTTATGTGGTGAGCTACGCATCACTCGCTCTGCTGGGATATCTGATCCTGGGCTTTTCTTATATATAAATCTATTTACAAGAATTGTTTGATTTACGTTCTACCATACCCTATGCGGATTTGATAGAAAAAATTAAGGAAAAGGGCGAAGTGTACTCCTGTATCATCGCATTTCTTATGACTTTTACTTAAAGAAACTATGTTGAACAGTGATACCCCTTAAAATTATACATTCACTTCATACTTTTCCAGCGTCACCATATCCATCGCTGTTAGAATCCGGTTATATCCGGCACCGGTATCCAGGTTGATTACATTGTATTTATTTTTTTCTGCTGACCCCCTCAGGGCTGTGTGTCCCAGAAAATACCGGTCATACGGTAATTTTGGATCCTGTTCAAACACCCAGAAATAGCGATCCCATGTAAGAACTTCAGTATCCTGATCTTTCAACGGGACTCCCGGTGTGATTCCTCCATGAAATACAGCGATAGACAATCCCTCGAGATGAAGTTCACGGTAATAGGGCATGTTTTGATAATAATCCAGCACTTTTTCCCGTGAGAGAGATTCCTGATGCCAGGAAGAGAGGGTTTCATAACCGCCCTGACTGAGCCAGATCATGGGGGCATGGCCCCGGATTAAATAATCCAAAAACCACATATCATGATTCCCACGAACGGATAAAACCCCGTGTTTGATACAAAAATCTAAAACTCTGGCAGAATCGGGTCCGCGATCGGTCAAATCACCGACACAGTACAGACTATCCCCGTTCGGATCATAATCCGCTTTCTTCAGGACACGGATCAGGGCATCGTACTGTCCGTGGATGTCACCAAGAATGAGATGACGCATGATGTTAGTCGGCAGTCGACAGTCGAAAGTCGGCAGTCATCAGTCGAAAGTCGAAAAGTCGATTACTCGATTGATTGGATTGGTTTGATTGGTTTGATTGAAACGCCAGGAGCGACACCAACTTCCAACTTCCAGCTTCTAACTTCATAAAGATGATTGCCTGCCCCGTGAAAAGGGACCCAATTTATTGGGATATTTCACGGGGGATTGGGTACTTCGCTACGCTCAGTGTTATCGGATTCAAGCGGCACTATGTGCCGTTCAATGGCTTCACTTCGTTCAGCATTCAAGCGCCTTCGGCGTTCAAGGATTACAGGCATCGACATTTGAACGCTGCGCAGCAGCATTTGAACACCGAACGAAGTGAGGTGCTTGTCCCATTCATTCAAATTCACAACTCCCAATTTCATCTCAGAGGCTGAACGTGCATTGCCTTTACGACTCACTACTCTTCATTCTCCACTCTCAAATGGAGTTCTTTCAGTTGTTTTTCATCCACAATATCGGGGGCATTATCCATGGGTGATTGGGCTGTTGTCGTTTTTGGAAAGGCAATAACCTCACGAATGGAGTCTGCTCCGGCGAGAATCATCACCAGCCGGTCAAAACCAAAGGCAACCCCGCCATGGGGTGGCGCACCGTATTGAAAAGCATCCAGCAAAAAACCGAACTTTTGGCGGGCCTCATCATGAGAGATTCCCAGAATTCTGAACATTTTTTCCTGAAGATCTTCCCGGTAAATACGAATACTGCCTCCGGCTATTTCGTGGGCGTTCAGCACCAGGTCATACGCCTGTGCCCGGACCGATTCAGGATCTGTTTCCATCTGCTTTTCATCCTCAGGTCTGGGAGATGTAAACGGATGGTGCATGGCTACAAAACGGTTCTCTTCCTCACTTCGTTCAAAAAGGGGGAAGTCGTTGACCCACAGCGCATTATATACATCCTTATCAATCAGATTCAAATCCTTTCCCAGTTGAAGACGAACTGCTCCCAAAGCTGTCAAAGCGGTAGTCCATGTATCGGCACTGAAGAATAAAAGATCCCCGGGCTTTGCATCGGAAACTGCTATCAGTTCGTGGCTCAACGAATCCTTGAAAAACTTTGAAATTCCGCCTGACAATCCCCCTTCCTCTACCTTGACAAATGCCAGTCCTTTGAGTCCGTACTTTTGGGCAAGATTGGTATATCCGTCTATTTGTTTCCGGGACAAACGACACCCTCCGGGAACCCGCAGGCCCCGAACCACTCCACCGGAGGCTAGCACGGACTTGAAAATCTGGAAATCAGATTTTTCTGCTAATTCATCTAAGGTAAAAAGGGGCAGATCGAAGCGGGTATCGGGCTTGTCACTCCCGTAGGTTTCCATGGCATCTTTGTAGGAATAGACAGGCAGGGGCAGAGGCAGTTCGATATTCTTTACGGCTTTCATCACAGCGGCCAGTAAGCGTTCCCCCACATCCCTGACATCCGGTTCATCCACAAAACTCATTTCAAGATCAATCTGTGTAAATTCCGGCTGGCGGTCTGCCCGGAGGTCTTCATCGCGAAAACATTTAACTATCTGATAATACTTATCAAAACCAGAAACCATGAGCAGCTGTTTATAAGTCTGGGGAGACTGTGGCAACGCATAAAAGTGTCCCGTGTGGAGCCGGCTGGGGACCAGAAAATCCCGGGCACCTTCCGGAGTGGATTTCATAAGAACAGGTGTTTCAATTTCGAGGAAATCTTCCTCGTTTAAAAATTGCCTGACAGCCTGGGCTGTTTTATGTCTTAACTGGATATTTTTTTGCAATGTCTGGGTTCTTAAATCCAAATACCGGTATTTGAGCCGTAAATCTTCACTTCCTGTTTCCCGGCGGGTGATTTCAAAAGGGGGTGTCTTAGCTTTGTTTAAAAGTTCAACCTCTTCCGCCAGCAATTCCAGGGTACCGGAAGCCATTTTGGGGTTAATTGCATCCTCCGGCCGCAATGCAAGTTTCCCTTTCACGGCAATTACATCTTCTGGTGTCATTTTTCTAACACGGTCACGAAGGGTTTCCGGTAATTCAATCCCCACCCGTACCTGAATCAATCCATAACGATCCCGGACATCCAAAAAATAGATACCCCCTAAATCCCTCCGGGTATTGATCCATCCATTGACAATAACGGTTTGTCCCACCAGGGACGCATTCAATTCGTGGCATCGGTGCGTACGCTTTAAGTTCATGGTGTCTCCCTGTTTATCAGGTAAAGTTACAGAAAGCATGGCATTTCTAAAACGGAAAGATAAGAACTGTATTCAGCCGTTGTAAGGCTCCGGAAGTTTATTTAGCTTTACAATTAAAAACATGATATGAGAATCTTCATCCGACAATTTTTCACATCTTTTCTGCTTCTGATCTTTGTTTCCGTTTTAAACGGACAGGATGAATTCGCGATCCGAAAAATATCTTTTGAAGGGAATAAAATCCTATCTGAATCCATGTTAAAAAAACAGCTAAACCTTGAGCCTTACTCCTTTCCCAATCGTCTTTTATTCTGGAAAGAACCTGAGAAGTATACAGAGGGGCATCTCTATCAGGAAGCTGAGCGACTGGAAAGGTTTTACCAGACAGAAGGATTTTTGGAGGCACATGTCCATTTTGAAAAGAAAATCCTCAAAAATAAAAAAGATATAAATGTTATTTTTCAAATAGCAGAAAATCAACCGGTGAACATCCGGGATATCCGGTATACCCTCATGTCTGAGACGAACGATAACAAGAAAGCAATAGATTCCCTTTTACAACGTAAAATCCCAGAATTACCCCTCCGTACAGGAACCCGTTTCCGGGATCAGGAAATCATTGAACAGCGCCGGGAAATCATCCGCCTTCTCATGAACCACGGATATCCATCTCCTGAAATCCAATACCGGATTACATTGGTCAATAGCCAGGCAGATGTTGAATATATCATATACAGCGGCCCAAAAGGAGTATTTCAAGACATTCAAATCCAAGGGAATCAACATATCAGCTCTGGAATCATCAAAAAGCAACTGAGCATTGACATTGGAGATCCTTTCCGTCAGGAAGCATTGGAGAAAAATCAGAAACGAGTCCAGCAGCTGGGTGTTTTTGAATATGTTTCCATCCGCCAACGACCTGGTTCAAATGTTGGCAAACTGATCCTTGATATACAGGTTCGTGAACTTCCCCGATGGTCAGTCAAAACCGGTATCGGTTACGGTTTGGATGAACGGCTCCGATTATCCGCTACTTTTCGAAGACAACCGTTCCTTGGACATGCCCGGTATGCGACCCTATATCTGAAATATTCCAGACTGGAGCCATATCATGTTGATCTGAATATTACTCAACCGGCCCTGTTTACACCGAACAGCACCCTCTTTCTGAATCCCTTTGCACGAAAAGAAATCGAAAAAGCTTATGAACTGCAACGGTGGGGAACCGGTATAACTTTTCAGCAGGAACTTTCCCCTGAATCCCGGATTTTTGTCAATTACACCTTTGAGAGAAATCAGTTGAAACTGGATAAAAATGTCACGGAAAATTATATCCCGGATAAGAGTTATTACAACAAATCCAAAATTTCACTGGGGTTTTCCACGGATTATACTTCCCCTCTGTTTTTTCCGGATCAGGGATGGTATCTATCATGTATCACCACTTTTTCAGGACTTCCCGGAAGCCGGTATCACTATCTTTCAGGTCTGTCGGAATTCAGAAAATATCAGCGATTTACCGACCGCTTGGTCCTGGCCGGCAAAATAAAAGCAGGCATCATGAAAGAAATCATGAATGATAAAACTACACCGATTGAAGAGCGGTTCTATGCAGGAGGCAGCAACAGTGTCCGGGGATTTCTTCGGAATGAACTGGGCCCGGAAAATGAAAAGGGTATTCCCGTCGGAGGCAACAGTTACCTGGAGGCGTCCCTTGAATTAAGACATCGAATCATTCATGAATTCTATGGCACGCTATTTATGGATACCGGAAATGTATGGAGTTCATACCATGGCATGGATGTGTCTACCCTTGCCTGGTCGCCGGGAGTGGGAATCCGTTATAACACTCCCATCGGTCCGGTACGCTTTGATATCGCCTATCCTTTAGATCAACCGGATGGACAACTGCGGTTCCACCTGAGTTTTGGGCAGGCATTTTAAAATGAAACGATGGATTAAAACCACATGTCGACTCTTTTTAGGATTGATGACATTCATCCTGATCCTTCTAATTTTTACTCAAACAGGACTATTCCGGAATATTTTAAAAAATTACGCCATCCAGCAGGCGGAAAAATCCCTGATAGATGTGAAGGTGTCGATTGATCACCTGGGAGGGAATCTGTTTCGTGAAATCACTGTGCACAACCTTACCCTTATCCATCACACAATGGATACATTACTGTCTCTTGAAAAGGCAAGAGTTACTTACCGTCTATCCGGTTTGTTGAAAAAGAATCTGCTGATCCCTGAAATTCAATTGAAAAATCCCTGGATACATCTATCACAGGATGAAGACGGTGGTTGGAATATTCTTAGCATTTTGCCTGCACCTGCTGACACACTTTCTGAAGAAAATCCAAAACCTTTTCTGAAAAGTCTCCGAATAGATATGCTCTCCCTGGAAAACGGCTACATCACCCTTGCAGACAAACAACACCTGACATTTCTTCCTGAAAAGATCCATCATTTGCAGATGCAGACAGGATTATATTTCAGCAACGATTCATTACAGGCAACGTTGAAAGATCTGCGTTTTCAAACATCCTCCCCGGATTTTACATTAAAAAACTCATCCTTTCAATGGACCCGTTCATCAGATGAATCTATAGTAGGATCATTTCAATTCACATCCACACACAGTTTTCTGACAGGGTTATTACAGTATGATACCCTATCAGTTATCCCTTCCGAAGTTTTAATTAAAGCAGATCCTATCCGGCTGGAGGAATTCAGGGATTTTATACCTGACCTTCCCGTGCAAATTCTGCCGGATTTGATTTTGACACTCAAATCCCAACAAAACCTTGGGGCTCTTGATGTGAAAATGATTCATGGTGATCAGCAGATTACAGCTCATCTCACTGCCGAATCATTCCAGCCGGAAGCAAACTATGAAGCCGATATAGCCATTCAGAATATCAATCTGGCAGACTGGCTGACTGCATACTCCATCCAGACAGATCTACATATGCGAATTAGTCTTAAAGGCTCAGGACTCGATCCCAAAACTCTTTCCGCGACACTGACAGCCAATATGGATGGATCAACAATTGATGGATATCCCATTGAAAAGAGCTTCTTGGAAATCCGAAAAAATTCAGACCAGGCACAAATGAAAGGAAATTATACAGGGATATTTGGGGATTTTTCTTTTTCGGGTGATTTTTCCCACATTTTTTCCGCCCCCCGTTACCACCTAACCCTGGATATGAACCATGTCAACCCATCTTCCATTTATCCGGATATTATCCCGGATTCAGATCTTAACCTGAGCTTGAATCTTCAGGGGACGGGTCTCAATTGGAGAAATTCGACTGTCGATCTCACATTACAGGGATATAAATCACGCATAGCAGACATTGATCTGGATACAGTAGATATTGACATCACATATAAGGATAGCACAATCACCTTCCACCGGGCAACTATCCGAAATTCTTTGGCATCGGCAGATATTACCGGGAAAACCGGACTAAAAGAAGAAACAGCCCTTCATTTTTTGTTTGAACCTAAAGATCTAAAACCACTCGGGAAATTGATAGGTATCGACCCTGTAAATGCTAAGGGTTCGATTCATGGAGATATCTCAGGTAAATATCCCAAACTGTTCCTTGAATCAACTTGCAACCTGAAAAAAATCCAATATCAAGCTCTTTCGTTGGATCACTTAACCGGTCCGGTATCCATCGGATATGATCAGGGCAATCTATCCGGGAATCTAAAACTCACCGGTGATACATTAAACCTGAACACCATCACGCTGGATAAGGTTCAATGGGAAAGCCAGGGTCATACACGGGAGTTTACAAATCGTCTGACCGCCCAATCTAAAAATATTGAACTGCTTCTGGAAGCCGGGGTGCTTCAGGATTCAGTTCTCAGCATTAGTCTAAACGATCTTTATTTCCGCCTTGGACCATTGGAAGCCGAGACCATCCACAAAGAAGGAAAAATCATTCTGTCGGACCAGGTTATTCAAATTGACAAAATTTTCCTTCAAAGTGGACAGGGTGGTTTGATAACAGAGGGAAAAATCCGGGATCATTTCAAAAAAAACAGTACATTTTCCCTTGATTTAAACAACTTTGATCTCTCTTTGCTGGATACACTCATCAACCTGCCGTATTCAATTCAGGGCTTTCTTACTGCATCTTTTGGGATGGTTGGGACCCTATACAACCCTGAAATTCGTTTGGATGCCATGGCTTCACCCCTCCGTGTGGATAACCTTTTTTTTGAAAAGGGGGATATGCATCTCAAACTCATGGGCACGTATCTGTCATCTTCATTTTTTATTCAAAAGCAAGAGGAAGAAACTCTGGCAGGATCGGTTAAGATTCCTTTCAATATCTTACCGGATTCAGGGAAAGCCAGAATCCCCGGTCATCAACCGGTGGACATTGATATGAGCGTTGAGAATGTTGATTTGTCATTCCTGAAAACATTCAACAAACAGATTGGTGTGGCAGAAGGACGATTGAACGCCGACATCAGGATTCAAAATACCTTAGAGAATCCGGACATATCGGGAAACATTTCTCTGAATAAAGGTCGCCTGACCATACCAGCTGTTGGATTGTCGTATCCCCAGATCCGATTGAACATGTCCCTTCAGGATTCCGTAGTAACACTCGATGAATTTTATATCCAAGGGGGTGATGGTCAGCTTATGTTTACAGGGAAAACGGTTTTGGGCAAGCCCTTATACAATGGGCTGCAAAATTTTACATTGAAGGCAGAAGGAGAAAATTTCAAAGCCACAGGCAGCCGGGATTTGTACATTCTGACGGATTTAAACGCAGTTGTTGCAGGAACGCCAGAGAATGCGAATTTTAGCGGAACGGTGACAATCCCCCGGGGCCGTATCAATTTGGAATCTTTGCAGACATATTCAACCGGTACACCTTC
>JASGMP010000081.1 GCA_030156395.1 Fidelibacterota bacterium | reverse complement strand
TATTCCCCCACGGGTAACTATTTCCGAAGCAATCGAACTGGCAAAAAAATACTCAACCGATGACAGCCATGTTTTTATCAATGGCCTGATGGATCGGATCTACCATGATTTGATTGAAGAAGGGCGTATATTCCCCGAAGTGACTGAGACTTAGGAGTAAACATGATTTTTAATCTTATAAAGAAGATTTTTGGAACAAGTTCTGAACGGTATATTAAACGGATAACTCCGTATATCAGTCAGATCAATGCAACATTTGAGGCACTGAACAGTGTCAGTGATGATGATCTCCGGAACCGGACGCGGGAGATGATCGATTATGTTGAATCAAAGCGTCAGGAAGCCCGTGAAAAAGCAGAATCCCAGGGATTTGACGGCGAACGGACTGATAATTTTATCTATGAAGCGGAACAAACAGCCCTGAATGATCTTATGGTGGAAGCCTTTGCCATGGTCAAGCAAGCCTGTAAACGGCTCCTGGGGAAAGAGTTTCAGGTTGTAGGGCAAACCATGGTGTGGGATATGGTCCCCTTTGATGTCCAGCTTCTGGGAGCTATTGTACTTCATCAGGGTGCCATTTCCGAGATGAAAACCGGGGAAGGAAAAACCCTGGTGGCCACGATGCCGGTCTTTCTGAATGCCCTGACCAAGCGGGGGGTCCATGTGGTCACCGTAAATGATTATCTGGCGGAAAGAGATGCAGAATGGATGGGGGTTATTTACCAGTTTTTAGGACTTTCCGTGGGAAAAATTCTGAATACCATGCCGCCGGATGTGAGAAAAAAAGAATATGCCAAGGATATTGTTTACGGAACCAACAATGAATTCGGGTTTGATTATCTCCGGGATAACATGGCCGTCAGCATGGATAACGTAGTCCAGCGGGGGCACTATTACGCCATCGTGGATGAGGTGGATAGTGTACTTATTGATGAAGCCAGAACACCTCTCATCATTTCCGGGCCTGTTCAGTCCAATACCCATGAGTCCTATAAAAGCCTTCGAGGCAGTATCGAACGCCTGGTCCGTGCCCAGGAGCGGTATGTGAACGGGCTACTGGCGGACCTTCGCCGGGCTGGAGACACCATGGATAACACGAAACGGGGGACACTGCTCCTTCAGTGTCATCACGGACTACCCAAACATCCCGGATTGCTGAAGCTTCTGGAAGAACCGGGCATGAAAAAACTCATGCACGATACCGAATCCTATTATATGCAGGAAAAGAAACTGCATGAGGTGGACGAGGAACTTTATTATACCATTGATGAAAAAAGTCATGTCATCGATATTACAGAAAAGGGCAGACAACTTTTAGCACCAAAAGATCCTGAACAGTTTATCATTCCTGATATCGGAGAGGAATTTGCTAAGATTGATCAGCGGGATGATCTGAGTGATACGGAAAAGCAGGAAGAAAAAGACAGGATTCAGCGCCTTCATAGCCGGCGGAGTGAAACCATTCACAACCTTCATCAGCTGCTTCGGGCCTATTCCCTGTACAGCCGGGATGTGGATTATGTGGTGAAGGATGGAAAGGTCCTCATTGTCGATGAGTTTACCGGTCGTATTCTCCCGGGTCGACGTTACAGTGATGGACTCCATCAGGCCATTGAAGCCAAGGAAAAGGTCCGGATTGAAGGGGAAAACCAAACCCTGGCGACTATTACCCTGCAAAATTATTTCAGAATGTATGATAAGCTGGCTGGAATGACGGGCACGGCAGAAACAGAAGCCGCTGAATTTGGCGAAATCTATAAGCTCGAAGTGGTCAGCATTCCCACCAACCGCCCGGTGATTCGAAAAGACCGGAATGATGTGATTTACCGAACAAAACGGGAAAAATACCACGCAATCATTGAAGAGATTATTCAATCCCATAAAAAAGGCCAACCGGTTTTGGTGGGAACCATCAGCGTGGAAGTCTCTGAAATGCTCAGCAAGATGCTTCAGCGGGCGGGTATCCCCCATAATGTTCTCAATGCCAAGCAGCATCAACGAGAAGCGGAAATCGTTGCCAGAGCCGGACATTTCGGGTCTGTGACCATTGCAACCAACATGGCCGGCCGGGGGACGGATATAAAAATCAACGAAGAGACACGGAAGCTGGGTGGTTTAAAAATTATCGGGACAGAGCGACACGAATCCAGACGCATTGACCTTCAGCTGAAGGGACGTTCAGGACGTCAGGGGGATCCTGGCGAATCGGTCTTTTATCTCTCCCTGGAAGATGATCTGATGCGGCTCTTTGGTTCGGATCGGGTCAGTGCCATCATGGACCGCCTGGGCGTGGAAGAAGGGGAAGTGATCTCCCATCCTATGATTTCACGTTCTATTGAAAGAGCTCAGAAGAAAGTGGAAGAACGGAACTTTGCCATCCGTAAACATCTTCTGGAATATGATGATGTGATGAATATGCAGCGGGAAGTCATCTACGACCGGAGAAATTATGCCCTTCATGGCGGAAATCTCCGGGAAGAGATTCTCTCCATGCTGGAAAAATATATCCGGGAAACGGTGGATAAATTTACCGGGGAGGAAGATATCCATGATTGGGACTGGGAAGGACTCCGTCAGGAAACCATCAACGTTCTCATGACCGATATTCATCCGGATGAACTGACCCGGGAGGGTAAGGAAAAAATTGAACGGGAAGATGTGATCCGCCAGATACATTCAAAAGCCCTGGCAACCTATGAACGGAAACAGCAGATTATCCCCCCGGATATCATGGGCAAACTGGAACGCTGGGCATATTTGATGACGGTGGATAATGTATGGAAAGAGCATCTTTTTGAACTGGATCAGCTGAAAGAAGGGATTGGCTTGCAGGCGTATGGACAGAAAGATCCCCTGATTGCTTATAAAACAGAAGCTTTTAAAATGTTCGAGGAAATGTTGAGTCGGATAGACAGGGAATCGTTGCGACTTATTTTCCGCACCGAGGTTCGCATGGAACAGGAACCCCGTCCCGAACAACACCGCCCGACCAATATGGTGATGAAGCATGAAGGGACAAACAATCTGGGTTATCAACAGGCAGCCGGGCATCCGAAAGGGGATCCCTCCAAGGCAGGAAAAATCCAACCCATTCGACGGACCGAACGAAAAATCGGCCGGAATGAACCGTGTCCCTGTGGAAGCGGTAAAAAATACAAACATTGCTGTGGGGCAAACTGATTTGCCGTGCTTTCTGTATGACAGTCTTAATCTAAAATTTATGAGTTGAATTCAGGTTCATAAAAAACAGTTTTTACTATATAGTATATAATATATTAAATATAAATTTGACACTTTTTCTGGAGGTGCGTATTTTAACCCCCGGGGTGGGGGGCAATACCCAAAAATATTCTAATAAATTAATGTAATAATGGACAGATGTGGCTTTCACAAGAAAAAAACCGATAATATTATTTCCCAATAGCAATTAATAATAGACATATATTATATCAATATTATAATCTTGACAAAAGTTTTCGACGAGTGTATTTTATCCCCGGGGGTTCAAAAATCGATAGTGGAAATTGATAATATTTCATACACAATATATCAAGCCAACATCTTAGGTTATTTGTGATTTGGTAAAAAAGACAGACCTACTTTTTTTCTTTCAATTTTTTCAGTTTAAACTGGATGATTTCACTTAATTTATCCACATCAAAGGGTTTGGTGATGTAATTATCCGCCCCCACATCATAGGCATCTTCCAAATCCTGCATCTGTCCCTTCGCAGATAACATGAATATGGGTATATCCCGTGTTTCCGGATTCTTTTTCAATCGCGAACATACTTCCAGTCCGTCCATTTCCGGCATCATGATATCAAGCAGAATCAGATCCGGCTTTTCCTGAATGGCTTTTTCAAGCCCTTCTTTTCCGTTGACGGCCATGATCACATCATAACCATCCAGGATAAGATTGTAATGTACCAGTTTACGGATGTTTTCTTCATCATCCACCAGAAGAATTTTCATATGATCCTCATTGTTATGTTGTTATGCTTTTATTTTTAGTTTCCAAACGCCGGAAGGGATATTCTAAACAGACTTCCCTTGTTTTCTTCGCTGAAGAGCTCAATTTTTCCCTTGTGTTTCTCGATAATCTCCATCACAATGGATAAACCCAGTCCTGTTCCCTGTATTTGTGTCCCCGGCCGGTAAATCCGGTAAAATTTCTGAAAAATCTTATCCTGTTCATTCTTGGGAATTCCCATTCCGTTGTCCTCTACATCCAATACAATCTGATTATCCGTATGTTTCAACCGGACATCAATGTTCCCCTTCGTGGGTGTAAATTTCAGGGCATTGCTAATCAGGTTTACGATGACCTGACTCATGGCATCCCGGTCACCAAGTATTTCAGGCAGCTTTTCATCTTTTTCATACGTCAGCTCTATTTGCTTGTCCTCTGCCTGGGTCCGATAAATGGTAACGGCATCCTGGATCACTTCATCCAGATTCAAAGGTTTCATTTCATAGGTAATCTTTCCGGACTCGATTTTGGATATGCTGAGGACGTCTTCAATCAGGCGCGCAAGGCGCTTGCTTTCATTGTAAATGATCTCAATAAACTCTTTTTTCATATCCTCAGGCATCTTTTCTTTTCTGAGAATTGTATTGGAAAAACCCATAATGGATGTAAGGGGGGTCCGGAGCTCATGGGATACACTGGAGACAAAATCCGTTTTCATCCGGTCGATTTCACGCTCTTGGGTGACATCCCGTAAAATAAACACCTTACCTGCAGATTTACCATCCACATCCTCAAAGGTTGTCCCTGTGACATAAAGAATCCGGTGATCCGGCTCAGTAACAATCAGTTCCAGATTGGAAAAAGCACCGGTATCCAGGGAATCCAATAAAACCTTTCCGTGGCCCTCACAATGAATCAGCAGATCCTGTACATGAGGAATGGGATCCAGAGGATCCGAAAGATTCAAAAGTTCCCGCGCTTTTTCATTGTAGATGATCACCCGGTCTTCCGAATCGATCACAACCACCCCGTTTCCAATACTATGGAGAATAATATTCAACCGTTCCCGGCTTTGATACAACTCTTTTTCGGATTGTTTCCGTTCGGAAATATCCCGTGCCACACCAATGGAAGCCTGTGGCACGCCATTTTCATCATGGAGAAGAGAGGTGGATAGCATGACTGGAAAAACTGTGCCATCTTTCCGCCGGTTCAGCACTTCTCCCTGCCAGCCGCCATCCAGAGTTTCGTTGCGGATGGATTCCAGCAAAACACGGTCATTCAACATCTCGTCTGCCCGTATCAGGTTGATATGTTTTCCAATGAGTTCATCCCGTGTATACCCGTAGGTTTTGATAAAAGCATTGTTCACAAAAATGATCCTGTCGTTCAGATCGGTAACGGATACAGCATCACTAATGCTTTTGATGGCATGTGCCAGCATGTTGATTTCCTGCTCTGCCTGCTTCCGCTCGGAAATATCCCGGATGATGGCAATGGTATTCCAATGTCCCTGCAGATGGACTGACGAAAAAGAGGCTTCAATGGATATCTCCTTTTGATCTTTTCGGATAATGTTGATTTCAAATCCACTACCTAACATTTCATCCGGAAATTTTCCATTAAAGGATTGTGTGTCAAATATCTCTTTATATTTCTGGGGAACAACGGCATGAAAGAAATTTTTCCCCAGAATCTCTTCGGCTGTGTATCCAAATATTTTCTCAGCAGAAGGATTCCAGAAGACAATCCTGGCTTTGTGATCAACCATCACAATACCGTCACTGGCCGAATCGGTAATGGCCCGGAGTTTTTCCTCACTCTCCCGAAGTTCCGCCTCCTGCTGTTTCTGCTCGGTAATATCATCCCGGATCGCCACATAATGGGTAACTTTGCCTTGATTATCCCGGATAGGGGATATCGAGACCTTTTCCCAGAACAATGTCCCATCTTTTCGCCTGTTTTGTAATTCCCCGTACCAGTTCTTACCCCGGATGATGGTTTCCCACAATTCCTGGTAAGTGTTCTCCGGATTAACACCGGATTTCAGGTAGGACATCTTTTTCCCCAGAACGTCTTCTTTAGTATATCCGGTGACTTCTGTAAAGCGGGGGTTTACATATTCAATACCGCTTTTAATATCTGTGATGATGATGGAAGATGAACTCTGTTCCAAAGCCCGCGATAGTTTCAGAATCTCGTTGATGGCTTCTTTCTGTTCCGTAATATCCCGAATGACGGCAAAGGATGCCGGATTCCCTTCATATTCAATTATGGAAACATTGACGTCAACAACGATCTCTTTTCCGTCTTTTTTCAGAAAGTAGGTTTCATACCGGTCAGGGACTTTTTCACCCAGCTGGCGTTTTTCGAAACGATCCATCAATATTTTTAATCCCTGTCTGGAATAGATTTTCCGGTAATTGATATTCTGAAGTTCTTTAGGTTTATATCCCAGGATTTCTGCAAAACGATTGTTATAAAAGATAAACTCACCGTTTTGACTGATGACAATCCCATCATTGATACTGTCTACCAGAAGTCTGTATTTATCCTCAGATTTCTGAATATTGATACGGGCAATATAATTCTGAATCGCTGCCCCGATGGTGCCTGCCACAACTTTCAAGGCCTCAATTTCCGCTGGTGCCCACTCTTTTTCCTCATGGCAATCATCCAGTCCGATAAATCCCCACCAGGCATTGTCCACAGAAATAGGCACCAGAACCAGGGATTGGATATCCTGCTCTCCCAGAATGATTTTTTCTGCTTCGTTAAAATCCCTGGCATTTTTATGATAAATTTTATTTTGAGAAAGGACTGCATATACGTCATCGGCATTTACAGCATAGGGCAAATTCTGTAAAAGATCATTGTTTAACTGAGAAGCAACGGTCTCATGGGTCCACTCATACTTCAGGGTCATGCAGAGTTCATTTTGGGAATTCAGTACGTTTTTAAAAATATAACAGCGATCGGCTGAGGTGGCCTCTCCAATATGTTTCAGACTCTCGTTCATAGCCTTGTCAATCTGATTACTGGATAAAAGCCGTTCAGCAACAACACCCACCGCTTCCAGGATTTGATCCCGCCTTTCCAGGATTTCACGGTTCCGTATCCGTTCGGATATATCCCGAATAACCAGCATGATGAATCGTTTATTCTGAAGTGTGTAGCTGGAGTGAGATATTTCCACCGGGATGTGATCTTTGTTTTGGTTCAGAATGAAAGTTTCAACGACATGGCTTTTTATCTTCTCATCCTGAATGGTGTGCAGATCCAAATCCGGCAGAATGTCCTGACATTCTTTTTTCAGAAGTTCATCCCGGGTATATCCACTAATGTGAATAACCACTTCATTGATTTCAAGAATGTGTTTGTCCTCATCAATAATGATGATTCCATCATGCGCTTTTTTAAAAAGAGAACGTAAACGGAGTTCACTGCTTTCCAGCTTTTGTTCCAGGTCAATTTTGTAGAAAAACATCTCAATTGTGGCCCGGAGTTCACGCTCTTCAAAGGGCTTGATTAAATAACCGTAGGGCTCAGAAGCCTTGGCCATATTCAGGGTGTTTTCATCGGCATAAGCTGTCAGAAAAATAATAGGGGTGCCAAATTTTCGATGAATGATTTCAGCGGCTTCAGAGCCCCGCATTTCTCCCTCAAGAGCCATATCCATGAGGATTAAATCCGGCAGGGTTTCTCCAGCTTTTTGGATGGCATTTTCTCCGCTGGATATAATATCGATCACTTCATATCCGAAACTCTCCAGGGTGACCCTGAGATCTTCAGCAATGATCCGTTCATCCTCAACAATCAGTATTCGTTTCTTTGTCATCACAGTATCCAATATTATGGCTCACAATGGCTAACGTGAATCTCATGCATGGGGGGATGATGTCATTCCCCTTTTAATCGGTTCATAACCCACGATTTCACGCGATAACCGTTTAAAAAATATAACTTCTTATACTACTAATATCTATACAGTTTATCAAATAAATAATACGTTGAATCTGATCCCTGTGATCTGATATAAAGTCCGTGATTCTGCAAAAAATGTATCATAAATCCGGGTTAATATGATGAGTTATCCTTTTGTCTGGATAACTATGAAAAAAGCAAAGACAGAGGTTTGGGAAATGATGATTTTTATTTGCATGATTCGAAAATTTATTCTTATATTTCTAAGCTTTTTGAAAATTGTTTTGTGCCACCATAGCTCAGCTGGTAGAGCGGCGGTTTTGTAAACCGTTGGTCGCTGGTTCGATTCCGGCTGGTGGCTCAAACAACAAAAGGGGTCAGTGGCCGAGCGGTCAATGGCAGCAGACTGTAAATCTGCCGGCGGAAGCCTACGGTGGTTCAAATCCATCCTGGCCCACTTTGCGGGTGTAGTTCAGTGGTAGAACATCAGCCTTCCAAGCTGATTACGTGAGTTCGATTCTCATCACCCGCTCCAGATCATTGAAAGAGGACTTGGGAGGATATGTTTTCAGGCATATTCGCTTGGACCAGAATTTGTACAATACGGGAATTTTCAAAGCCTGTCACTGTCTTTTCTGGTGACAGGCTTTTTTTTGCCCACGTAGCACAGTCGGTAGTCGCGCTTCCTTGGTAAGGAAGAGGTCACCGGTTCAAGTCCGGTCGTGGGCTCAATGATATTTGAACAAATTCAGCTGAGGAGTTATCATGGCAAAGAAAAAATTTGAAAGAACGAAGCCGCATGTAAACATCGGAACGATTGGTCATGTAGATCACGGGAAGACGACGCTGACGGCAGCTATCA
>JASGMP010000080.1 GCA_030156395.1 Fidelibacterota bacterium | reverse complement strand
ATTAATTTAAATGTGTCCGCCTGAATGATTCTCAGGATTTATGAATTTTCAATATACTCCTTGCCCGGTCAATCTCTTTCTGTGTAAAACCAAAATATTGAGATAAATACTTGTTTGCCTTGTCAATATCATAACTTTTTTGAACGCTGTGAGCATCCGTAAAACGGATATAATCGTCATTGATATACAAAATGCTGTTATCCACAATCCGGGAGGCGACAAGGGCTGAAATATAGTCGTAAGAACGGATCCAATGATGAATAAACAGACTATCACTAACCGGTTTGGGCGTAAAGGTATAGCGAATTTTACGGTGTTGTGAATCTATGGAATACAGCGTATATACACCGTTTTGCTTTGATAATTCGTAATCCAAAACACCGTTTGTTCCATAATCGCTGCCCTTTTCTTTCAAACATAAGGGAGTGTACAGCAAATATCCCGGATCAACCAGATAGGATTGATCTCTGAGTGAAAAAATGGTGGCATAGTGAGGGAATGAATTTCTTCCGGTATGAACCGAAACAGGCCAGGCCGGATACCCGTTCAGCCGCAATGCCTTCATGACGGTATAATTCAACGAAAAACAGGTTCCTCCCCGACCAAATTGAAGAAATTCAGATATCAATGTCTCCGGAGACCGAGGCCTTTGATGTCTTTTTAACGGAAGCCGCAGTATTTTTGAAAGATTTTCATAAGGAATATCCGAAAAATCTTCAAGAAGGTTATTGATTATTTTCACGGGATAATCTTTCTTAAAACACATACCAACGGACCATATTTAAGACGAATTTGCATCTGTACCGGGAGAGGTGGAATACTTTCCGATATCCAAATCACAAGATCCGATTCATTTTCAAAAACCTTCTGAAAATCTTTATCCGGTTTATAAACCCATGTCGGATACGTACCAGCCGGACTGTTAATAATATCCTTTTCTTTCTTGTACAAACGGAAGGGAACAGATACACTGTCTTTTCGGTCCCAAAGACTCACAGTCACAGAATCAGTGGAAAAATAAAGAGAATCCAACAACATGATCATGGTTGTATATTCATCACGAACCGGATATTTCAATTTTTCGGCATCAATCTTTTCAACATCAAATGTGCGTTGAGTGTGATATTTTCCTTCGTGGATCCGCTTGTCATATTTAAGTGTATAGTAGGAAGGATATGACGCTACAATCTGGGTAGTATCCCTGACTTTATAAAACGTATCCACAAAACCGGACGAGTGTATAATAAATGAAGCAAATACTCTATTATCCTGATAATCAGCAACTAAGCTGGCATATCCTCCAGGAATTCCACGGAAATAAATATCAAAAAGATATTCATTAGCATGCAGAAATTCAGAGCGCAGAAAGAAAATTAAAGCAAAAAATATGAGGTATTGCCTAATCCTTTTCAAGATCATTCCGGATTTGTTGTTTGTACAATTTTTTATAGTCCGGACATGTTTGCAAGAGCTCAGTGTGAGTTCCCTGGCAAACAATTTGTCCTTTCTTGAGAACAACGATTTGATCAGCATCCAGTATGGTGGATAACCGGTGAGCAATAATCAGAGAAGTCCGTCCTTTCATTAGACGATTCAGGGAATTTTGTACAAGCCTTTCCGATTCCGTATCCAGGGAAGAGGTGGCTTCATCCAGAATAAGAATGGGAGGATTCCGTAATACGGCCCGGGCAATGGCGATGCGTTGTTTTTGTCCTCCTGATAAACGGACGCCCTGATCGCCGGCAATGGTATCCCACCCTTGTTCCAGATCATGAATAAACTCGGCGTTGGCAATTTCAACAGCTCTTTCTATGGATGCTTCATCGGTTCCTTCAGATCCATACGTTAAATTGTCCCTGATCGTTTCATTCAACATCTGTACATCCTGAGAAACTGTCCCAATCAGCTTATACAGTGATTCTGCCTTGATATCGCGGATATCGATTCCATCAATAAGTATTTGTCCTTCACGGGGGACATAGAATCGGCAAAGCAAATCAGCCAGTGTGGATTTTCCTGAACCACTGGCGCCTACCAGGGCATAGGATTTTCCTTTGGGTATTACCAGGTTGATGTTTTTAAGGACATCATGGGATTCATAACGAAATGAGACATTCCTGAATTCAATTTCTTTTTCGAAATCTTTCTTTTCAACAGCATGAGGAGATTCCAAATTTTCGATGGGTGTTTCCAAAACATTAAAAATGCGTTCAGCGGCAGCCAGACCATTCTGGATACTGTCGTTAACGGAAGTCAGATTTTTGACGGGGCTGAGAATAGAAAAAAGGAGGATAATATACCGGAGAAAATCTTCAGAATCCATGGTAGAGCCGGTGAGGACCATTTTCCCCCCGATCATAAACAACAGTGCTCCTGTCACAACGCCCACCATTTCGGATAAGGGTGAATTAATCGCCGTCAAGCGGAGTTGACGCATTTGAATTTTAAGGAATTTGCGGTTCTGGGTCTTAAAATTTTGTATTTCATCCGATTCTTTGTGATATGATTTTATCAGGCGAAAGGCTCCCAGCATTTGTTGGAGAAAAGAGGTTATTACACCCATCTGCCGTAAGGTACGGCGGCCTTTCCGGCGGATGGATGATCCCACGATCCAGAAAATAAAAATAGAAATGGGAAACATCAGCAGGACATAAATCGTAAATTTCCAGCTGATGATAAAAAGGAGGAAAACGGTAATTATAATATTTGCCGGTTCGGTTACCATTTTATCAAAAATGGCCTTGATTGCCTGACGGAAGATCAGCACATCATTCATAATGATGGACATAAAATCTCCCTGCTTGTGATTATCATAGTAGGACATGGTTTGTTGCGTAATGTGGCTGTACAGTTTATTCCGAGTATCTACAATAATGCTGAGTTCCATTCGGCCGAAAAGCAATCGCTTGATGACAAGAAAAAGATTTTTCAACAGAAAAATAGAGATAATCAAAATACTCAGGCGTGTAAGGGCTGTCACAGGATCGACATTGATAATCAGCCGGCTAACCAGGCCCTTCAGGTATTCATTGAGTCCGCTATCCGCCGGCAGAGCGTCAGGGGAAACCGCTTCTTCCGGTTTGAAAATCGTCTGGATCAGGGAAGCCACAACCCAGAGTGAGGCCGTATTACTGATGGCATAGAGCAAAGAGAAAAAGAGCCCTGAAAGGGAGAGCGGCCAATAATGGGCCGCTGTTTTAATGAGTCTTTTAAACATGAACTTTTATTTCTTTTTCCTATCTTTCTTGGGTTCCAGGGCCAAATCCAGAACATCCAGCATATCATCCAAAAAGTGAAAGGTCATCTCTTTTTTTACTTCTGGTGGAATATCTTCGTCAATATCTTTTTTGTTCTTGTCCGGAAGGATGACATTGCGGATTCCCGCCCGGTTTGCAGCAATCACTTTTTCCTTGATTCCACCTACCGGCAAAATGTGTCCCCGCAGAGTAATTTCCCCCGTCATGGCATAGCGGTCCTTAACCATCCGGTCACTTAATACACTCACCATGGCCGTCATCAAAGTGACACCGGCAGAAGGGCCATCTTTAGGGATGGCTCCGGCCGGGATATGGACGTGGACATCATATTCTTTGTTAAAATTGGGATCAATATCAAAACGTTCAGCATTCGCCCGGATAAAACTCATCGCAGCCTGGGCGGATTCCTGCATCACATCCCCAAGTTTTCCGGTGAGGATCAGTTTCCCGGTTCCGGGCATCTTTGTGGCTTCTATGAACAAAATGTCACCTCCAACGGCTGTCCAGGCAAGTCCTACAGCTATACCCGGTTTAACCATACGCTCGGCAACTTCACTGTAATATTTTTTCTTTCCAAGGTAACGGGTCACCATAGATGAGGTAATCCGCCGTTTGCGTGTTCCTTTTTCAACTTTTTCCCGGGCGACTTTCCGGCAGATATTGGCAATTTCACGCTCCAGGTTTCTCACGCCCGATTCCCGGGTAAAATTTTCTATGATTGTACTGATTCCATCATTGGTAAAGACGATGTCATCCTGTTCAAGCCCATGCTCTTTAATCTGTTTGGGAATTAAAAAAGATTTGGCAATATGGATTTTCTCCGGTTCAGTATATCCGGGAAATTCCAGGATTTCCATCCGGTCTTTCAACGGATCCGGGATAGGATCATACCAGTTGGCCGTAGCAATAAACATGACATGGCGTAAATCAAAGGGGACTTCCAGATAGTGGTCAGAAAAGGAATAATTCTGTTCCGGATCCAGGACCTCCAACAGGGCACTGGACGGATCCCCTCTGAAATCAGCTCCAAGTTTGTCGATTTCATCCAGCATGAACACAGGATTGTTGGAACCGGCTTTTTTAATTCCCTGGATAATCCGTCCGGGCAGAGCTCCGATGTAGGTTCTCCGATGTCCGCGAATTTCTGCTTCATCCCGGACACCCCCTAAAGACATACGGTAAAATTTCCGTCCCATAGCCCGTGCTATAGACATACCGACAGATGTTTTACCAACACCCGGAGGCCCGATGAAGCAAAGGATAGGACCTTTTACACCCGCTTTGGGATCCTTTAATTGCTTTAGCTTGCGGACGGCCAGATATTCAAGAATCCGCTCCTTGATCTTTTCAAGTCCGTAATGATCTTCATTTAATATCTGTTCTGCCTTGGTAATATCCACCTGATCATCTGTTGAAACAGACCACGGAAGTTCAACAAGCCATTCCAGGTAGGTCCGGCTTACGGTATATTCCGGGGATTGAGGCGAAATCCGTTCAAGACGGGTCAATTCTTTTCGGGCAACTTTCAAAGCTTCTTCCGGCAGATTGGATTTTTCGATCTTTTCTTCCAATTCTTTCGTATCCATGCTTGAATCGTCTTCACCCAGCTCTTTCCGGATGGCTTTTAATTGTTCCCGAAGGAAATATTCCCTTTGATTCTTATTGATGGAATCCTGAACTTGGGACTGAATTTTTTCACCCACTTCCATCCGTTGGATTTCCTTGTTCACCAGAATTGTAGCGGATGTGAGTCGTTTCTGAACATCCGGAATTTCAAGGATGGACTGTTTTTCACTGACCTGAACATTCAGGATGGAGACAATTTTATCAGCAAGTCTACCCGGATCCCGGATCACCTTAACTACATCCAAATGTTCGTTTGTCAGGTATTGGGCTTTATCCACCAAGGTCTGGAATTGATTATACAGATTGCTGACCAATGCCTGGGTTTTTACATCATTTGTGTAGCTGATCTCATGTACCCGACGAACGACTGCTTTATAAAAGGGGGTTTCCTGGGTTATCTTTAAAATCTGAATCCGTTCAATGCCCTGGACTATGGCACTTTTACTCTTGTCCGGCATATCAAATATTTTTAAAACCTGTGCCAGTGTCCCCCAACTGTACAGATCATCTTCTTTGGGATTTTCCGTACTGATATCTTTTTGAGCGACGACGGCTATGAGTTTTGTTTCAGGAAGCAGTTCATCCAGCAGACGCAGGGAACGTTCCCGACCGATATAGAGAGGAATAACCTGTTGAGGATAGAGAACAGTATTTCTCAAGGGCATGAGAGGGATTTCCCGGGGAGATTCAAAATCATCTGCCAGGCTTATATCCGCTTTAATATTTTCAAATTCTTTATGACTCATTCAGTATCTCCTTGTCATCTGTATTTTCTTCTAATGATTCTGATAATTCATGATCATTCAGGTTACTTTCTATCAAAAAACGGGGTTTTTTTGAGGAAGTCCGCCCTCCTGATTTAATTTTAAACGTGCGAATAGGTTTCCGGTCTCCGGCTAAAAGATAGTAAAGTTGTAAAACCCGGATGACCCGGTAAGATACCCAGTCGTCAGTGGTATCCTTTGCCTGCCGGGGTAGTGCGGACCAAAGGCCATACATATTTTGTTGGCTTTCCAGCCAGTTTAACATTTTTCGGATGCTTTTGTTTTCGGCAGTATATCCCAAACGGACCAACACTTCCAATACTTTCAGAGTTCCGCCGCGGAAAGCCCTGATTCCTTCGTAACCATAGGAAAGCTGGTCCCATGCCTGCAGACCTTCCAGAATACCCCCTTTGTTCAGCGATAAATAATGATTTAATATAAAATCAGCACCCCGTTTTATTTTCTTTCGCTCCCGCATGATGGAGTGATAACTGCAGGCACTCAAAACTTTCAATGTAAGCCAGACATCTGAACCCTCATCAGAAGTCCCCCATCCACCATCTTCATTCTGTTGACGAACCAGCCATCTTATTGACTGTTCAACAAAACGATTTCCCTCAAAATCATATTTTAACAGGGTTTCAATGACGTGAGCATTCAAATGAAGGGGCAGGGGGAATGACCCGTCTTTATTCTGATGTTTTAAAATGTGAATGAAGACATTCTGAATGGCTGTCATCCGTTTGTGACAATTATAATCCCATGCCTCACTTAAAAGAGATGTAAGATGGTTTAATTGCAGAGCTTTCTGTTGGTCTGCCGGATACTCAGCATATTGTGTGGCCGGATCAAAAAGCTCCAGGGATTTCAATATTTTTATCCGGTTTCGGTTCTCATTCAATTCCCGTTTAGTGACTTTTAAATGGATTGCCATCGGATCCATCTGAAAAACATTTTTATAGAGGTAATATTTAACCTGAGAATTCCTGGAGCGCAGAATTCTTTGTATGGGATCGTTGGTGAAACGATTTGAAAACCAGGAAAGGTTTTCCGGTATTTCTGGAAAGGGAAGAAGATTCTTTTTTGTATTTTTCATAAAGATTTTTTCATAAAATGTATCGTTTCAACAATGTTTTCAGAATGATAGATTGCACTGCCTGCTACAAAAATTTCCACACCGGCCTGTGAGATTTCTGCAATATTCGTACGATTGATTCCTCCATCCATTTCAAGATTCACCTGTGGACAAGCCTGTTGTTCCCGCAAACGTAAAAATGCATCCACCTTTTTTAAAACATCCGGGATAAAATGTTGTCCACCAAAACCCGGGTTAACGGACATCAGCAACACATAGTCCAGTACAGGCAGGATATCCTGCAGGCAAGAAACCGGTGTTGCCGGATTCAATACAGCCCCGGCTTTCACGTTTTGATTTTTTATATGGGATATCAGACGATGCAGGTGGCGGACGGTTTCAGGGTGGACGGAAATCCAGTCTGCTCCTGCATCAATATACATATCCACCGTTTCTTCCGGATTTGTGATCATCAGGTGGACATCCAAAGGCAAATCAGTCAATTGCCGGATTTTTTCAATCAAGGGTGGTCCGAAGGTCAGGTTGGGGACGTAATGACCATCCATAATGTCCAGATGGAGGATGTCAGCACCGGCTTCTTCCGTAAGCCGGATTTGATCTTCAAGATGCAGGAAATCCGCGGAAAGGAGGGAGGGTGCCAGTAATTTCTTCATGATTGTTCCCTTTTTTGAAACGAAACCTGTTCATCGGCATGGTACGAAGATCGAACCAGGGGTCCTGATTCTATATGATCAAATCCCAGGGTTTTCCCAATTTTTTTATATTCCAAAAATTGTGCCGGACGTACATATTCTTTCACCGGCAAATGACGGGACGTGGGTTGTAAATACTGCCCGATAGTAAATAATGTAACTCCATGTTTATAGGCATCTTTCATCAAATCAATGACTTCTTCCGGTTTTTCACCCAGTCCTACCATGATTCCGGTTTTTGTTAAGAATCCTTTCTCTGAAATATATTTTAGCACATTCAAAGATAACTGATAATTCCCTTTAGACCGGGCAATAGGATAAAGAGACGGGATGGTTTCAAGATTGTGTCCCACAACATCCGGAGCTGCGCTGAGCACCACGTCCAAAGCCTTCTGATCTCCCTGGAAATCTGGTATCAGGACTTCTATTTTGCAATTCGGATTGAGTAAACGGACTTGGTGGATAGATTCCGCCCAGATGGAAGCTCCCCCATCGGGAAGGTCATCCCGGTCTACTGACGTAATGACCACATATTTTAACCCCAATTCTTTTACGGCTTCAGCCAGCTGCCGGGGTTCATCCGGATCCGGTGGCAGGGGGATCCCCTTTTTAACTGCACAAAAACGGCAATTCCGTGTGCAGGTATCACCCAGAATCATAAATGTGGCGGTTCGTCGTCCCCAGCATTCTTCCATATTGGGACATAAGGCTTCTTCACAGACGGTATGCAGTTTGTGGTCTTTGAGCCGTTGTTTGACGGTCCGATATCCTTCCCCTCCCGGGATCTTTATTTTCAGCCATTCCGGCTTTTTCAAATGATTCAATTGCGGCATATTTCCTCCATGTGAAAATTACGACATTCCCGGTTTAGTAGGGAGATAAAAAAGAGGAAATGAAGAAATTTGCCTTTCAAACCGGATAAATTAGACTGCTAATCCTATAAATTGGCTTTCAGAAAGGAAGAAAAGGGAGGGAAATGGGGAATGGGGGAATGGAGAATGGAGAATTGAGAATGGAGAATTGAGAATGGAGAATTGAGAATGGGGGAATGGAGAATTGAGAATGGAGAATGGAGAGTTGAGTCCCCCGCAGAGATAATTGCACTTCGATATATCCGTCAATCGTCTGTCATTCAGTGATCGTTTTGGTAGTTTATGTTCGTTCATCATCCATTGAATTATTCGATATATCATATATATAAATAACAATATTAACTTGCTTCATGTCGCATTTGGGCGTATTTTACCCCCGGGGTGGGGGGCGCTACCTAATCGAAATCATATATCCCGTCTCTCTTATTTTAGGGTTCATGGGCTCAGGGGTTCATGGGCTCAGGGGTTCATGGGCTCAGGGGTTCAGGGGTTCATGGGCTCATGGGTTCAGGGGCTCATGGGTTCATGGGCTCAGGGGTTCAGGGGTTCATGGGCTCATGGGTTCAGGGGCTCATGGGTTCATGGGCTCAGGGGTTCA
>JASGMP010000079.1 GCA_030156395.1 Fidelibacterota bacterium | reverse complement strand
CCCCTGAACCCCTGAACCCCTGAACCCTTGAACCCCTGAACCCCTGAGCCCCTGAGCTCCCACAAAATATAAAAAGCCCCCGTTGAATAACGGGGGCAGGATTGTCCGGATCAATATTTAAATTGATCAGAAGCGACGGTTTTCTTCGCGACGGGGACGTGCCTCATTGACACGCAGAGCGCGGCCGGAGAGCTCTTTGCCATTGAGTTCTTCCATGGCTTTTTGCGCTTCTGAATCATCGCTCATTTCGACAAAACCGAATCCCTTTGAACGGCCGGACTCACGATCAGTAATGATGCGGGCCGATTCCACGCTACCATAGCCCTCGAACAATGTTTTCAGTTCTTCTTCCGACGTTGACCAGGGCAGGTTTCCTACATAGATATTCATACAAATCCTCTGCTTATCTGTCATGTATTCAAACCAGATCGCCAGGCCATGACAGCCAACCTGAAAATCTGCGTCCTGAGGACGGTTATCAAATGAAATCTGCTTCAGGACACGGTTTCCCATCCCTGAAACGTTGAAAAATAATAACATTTGAGCGAAAACCACTCTTTTTTTTGGAAATATGAAGATTTATCCCCGAAAAATGGCCAAAGAGTTATGAAAATGAAGCATGTGAGTGTTTTTTTATCTCAAAATCCGGATTATTTATGGCTAAAAACAGAAAACCCCCTCCGTGAGGAGAGGGTTTGAAAGTCTGATCGCATAGTTTATGACAGATCAGTAGCGCCTGCGCCGGGAGTCGTTGTCGGCCGCGGGGCGGGCTTCATTTACCCGGAGTGCCCGGCCGTCCATCTCTTTTCCGTTGAGGGCTTCAATGGCTTTTTGTGCCTCTGCATTATTGCTCATTTCGACAAATCCGAAGCCTTTTGAACGGCCTGAATTCCGATCGGTGATTACACGGGCGGTATCTACCGTTCCGTATTCAGAGAAAAGGTTCTTAAGGGCTTCTTCACTGACGCCCCAGGGCAGGTTTCCTACATAGATATTCATATCAATCCTTATTACCTGTTGTGTTGTGTACTTCAGATCCTCCGACCACAACAGCCAACCGGTGGAATCTGCGTCCTCTGGACGATGATCGTGTCAACCGGACATTGCCCGGTCATCTCTTTGAATAAACCCCGTATGGGACTCATTCGCAGAAAACAGTAGAATATACGACAAGTTTTTTACATTACAAGCTTTTAATTTTTTTAAAAATTTTTTTATGTGTTAATTAACAGCCTCTTTATCTCGAAGCGGATTCTCTCTTGTTGATTTCATCTCTTATTTGATTTACCTTTAAAAATAACCTTTGGGAATAAAACGGTATGTAACGCAGTCTTTTGGCGGAAGTCTGACGGAGAGCTGACAGCAAATGACATACAGTCTATCTTCCCTTTTATGATGAATGAAAGGAACGTTTCATGGAAAAACTCATCCAGTCCCTGAAAGGTGTCAATTGGATTGACCTGGGACTCGAAGCTGTAAAAATTATCTTGATTTTGGTTGTTGCCTGGATTGTCATTAAAATTATTAAAAGATCGCTGAAAAGTGTGGAAAAACGTATGGTCCAAAACCGTGTGATGGAAGGAGAAATTGCCACCGACTCCAGCAAACGGGTACAGACCCTGATGAATCTTACAAGTCAGGGAGTCACTATCCTGCTATGGACGGTGGCAATCCTGATGGTTCTGACCCAGATTGGTGTGGAAATCGGACCTTTACTTGCTGGCGCCGGAATCCTTGGCTTAGCCGTAGGTTTTGGTGCACAGAATCTGGTAAAGGATATAATATCGGGTTTTTTTATGATTCTTGAGGATCAGATCCGCGTGGGAGATGTGGCCATTCTTAACGGGACCGGTGGACTTGTAGAAAAAATGAATTTCCGGGTGACGGTTTTACGGGACATCTCGGGAACGGTTCATGTTTTCCCAAACGGGAGCATTACCACCCTAAGTAACATGACCAACGAGTGGTCTGCCTATGTATTTGATGTGGGAGTTGCATACAAGGAAAATACAGATACTGTGACGGAAGTCATTCAGGAAGTCCTGGAAGGCCTGAAAAAAGATAAAGCCCTTGGTTCAAGCATCCTGGAGACGGAGATCTTCGGAGTGGACGGTCTGGGCGATTCGGCGGTTACCATTAAAGGCAGGATTAAAACCATTCCCCTGAAACAATGGGCTGTCGGCCGGGAATTTCTCCGCCGTGTCAAACTGGAGTTTGATGCCCGTGATATTGAAATCCCCTTTCCTCACCAGACACTTTATTTCGGTGAAGACAGTAAACCCTTTGAACTTCAGGTTATGGAAAAAATTTCCCAAAAAGAAAAAGGGATTGACAGCTAAATTCAAACAAGCCGGATAAAGGTTTTTTATTTTTGTGTTTCAAGGAGTTTGGAATACAAGATTCTGGCCTTTCTTTCCAGTGATTCAAGAGATCCGTCGTTGTGGATTACGTAATCTGCGCGGCGGATCTTTTCTTTTTCAGGCATTTGCAAAGACATTCTGAAGATAATTTGTTCTTTACTAAGGGATCCCCGCCCCAGAGCCCTATCCATTCGGCATGATGCGGGTGCTGTTACGACAAGAACGCCATCGTACATATTTTCGGAGCTGGCTTCAAACAGCATGCTTGCCTCGATGACCAAAAGAGGTGGATTTATTTTTAAAGCGGTCTGATGGATTTCCCGGATTTTCTCTTTGACATAGGGATGAATCAGGGCATTGAGTTTTTCCTGGTTTTCCCGGGATGCAAAAGCCCGTTCTGCCAGAAGGGTTTTGTTGAAATCATGTGTTGAAGGATAAATATCCTCACCAAAAAGAAGACAGATTTTGTGCTTCACCCTTTCATTGTTGCCAATGATTGATTTTGCGATGTCATCAGCATCATATACTTGGGCACCCCAGGCCTTGAAAAAAGTGGCAACCGTTGATTTCCCCGATCCAAGTCCGCCGGTAAGTCCCAGGAAAAACATAAACGCCTCACATCTTTTTCAAAACAGTTTCGATACGTTGTGTGATCTCTTCAATTTCCCCTTCTCCGGAAATCCGGTGAAGAAGTCCGTTCTTGTCGTAGTAGTCAATCAAAGGATATGTATTCTTCCGATATACGTCAAAGCGTTTCAGGATTGTTTTCCGGGTGTCATCTTCCCTCTGATACAAATCCGTGCTGCCGCAATTCGGGCAAATAGCATCATTCGGCTTTCCGTCGGGAAATGAGAGGGTTGCACCACAATTTCGGCAGGTCCAGCGACTTGTCAAACGGCGAAGCAGTTCCTTTTCCGGAACGTCGATCAAAATAGCGGCGTCCAGAGGAGCCTTAATTTTTTCCAGCATTGCATCCAAAGCCCTGGCCTGGGGAAGAGTCCTGGGAAAACCATCCAGAATATATCCCTTCCCCTTTTTTTCAAATTCAGTGATCTTTTTTTTCAAAATATCTATCATGACATCATCCGGCACCAGTTTGCCCTGATTCATATACGTTGCCGCTTTTTTTCCCAAGGGACTCTGCTTTTCTGTCTCTGCTCTTAAAAGATCACCGGTGGAAAGTTTTATCATCGACAACCGCTCTTTTAAAATATCTGCCTGGGTCCCTTTTCCGGATCCGGGCGCACCAAGAAATACAAGTCTCATACCGCAGTCTCCTTTGTTTGGAGGATTTTATAATAAATACACCATGAATGCAAGATTAGGGAAAAGCATGGGGCCATTGCTATAGTTTTTGCAGCTCAAAAAAATATCCTTGATAAAAAAAAACGGCAAAGCAAGCTTTGCCGTTTTGCAAGCTATTTGTGATACATGGCTTTATGATGTGGTTTTGGGTTCTTTTGGTGTTTTTTGCAAGGCAAGAATCAGGGACACAATCACCACAACAATTCCAGCGAGAATGAAATTGATTTGTACAATCAATGATGGAACCAGTCCGCTGATAAAAATCCAGATTCCAACAATTCCTGCCACAATTGCTGGCCATTCTTTTGAAACAGTAAATCCCAGCACAGCAATCAGTATTCCAGGAATGATCATATTCCAGTTTGCCTGCACACCCGGTATAAAACCGGAAACCACAAGCCACAATCCAAGAATCACATTAACCCATGCTTGCCACATATAACACCTCCTTTTTTATGTGAACCACTATATTGGGCATTATCAAATGTTGTAAAAATAGAATATAATCTCCGCTCACGTTTAAGCTTGAAAAGCCACCATGTTTATTCGCAATCATGTTCATGGTTAAATCCTGTTACGTAAGATACCAGCTATATCCCTATTTTTCAAGTAAAATTTATATCATTTTACTTGTATTTTATTTTATAATAAACCTTTCTTAAAGTTCCTCCAAAGCTTTTAATGCCGTATCATAATCGGGTTCCTGGGTAATTTCCGGGACCAGTTCCCGGTAAACAACAATCCCCTCGGCATTAATAATGACAACAGAACGCGCCAAAAGTCCGGCCATGGGACCATCTTCAATCCGCACACCGTAATTTTTACCGAAATCACTGTTCCGCAATTCACTGAGGGATATTACATTACTGATTCCTTCAGCCACACAAAACCGTTTATGGGCAAAAGGAAGATCTTTTGAGATACAGAGAACCCGTGTGTCTTTCATTTTAACCGCCAGTGAATTAAAACGCCGGACAGACATGGCGCAAACATCCGTATCCAGGCTTGGGAAAATATTTAACAAGAGATTTATTCCTTTGAAATCCTTCAGAGAAACATCTTTCAGATCTGTTGTAGTGAGAAGGAAATCCGGCGCTTTATCCTTTTCCCGGGGAAGTTCCCCATAGATATGAATGGGATCTCCTTTTAATGTTATGTATGCCATGACACTCCTTCAATATTATTTATTTAGAGAGAAAGAGCTCCAAAAAGTTGCAGAATCTGGGTTTTCTGTAAAAAGGGGACTCATATAAGGATAGGAAACATTTAGAAAAACATCATTTTTCGTTTACGACACGCTGGATATCATCCATCTTGGCCAGAGTTTTTTGATATCCTTCCTCAATAATTTCTTTTCCCAAATCAAAATCCATCAGTTTAATATGTCCCAAATCCGGTGTAATCAGGATATCAGGAGGATTCAGTCTGAGTCCAAGCCTGGAAATTTGCATTTCCATTATATCAACAGACTGCCGATAGATATCCAGAAAGCCGGGAATTTCCTCCTTTTTTTCCCCGGTGCCGGTTTCAAATTTAAACCAGGATTGAAGGAGGGATTCCACTGATGAAAAGCGATTGGAAAACTTCTCAAGAATAGCTTTATTCGGGGCTTTGTCGCGTTTTTCATCCTGTTTGGATTTCTTCTTTTTTTCCCGGCGCTGAATGAGACAGTGGTTCAGGTCCACGGCAATAATTACTTCAGCCCCCATCTTTTTCACCACATCCACGGGGACGGGATTCAGGAGCCCACCGTCTACGCAAAGGCGTTTATTTATTTCTACCGGGCGGAAAATCCCCGGGATGGAGATACTGGCACGGACGGCTTCTTTGACAGATCCTTCCGAGAAAATAATTTCTTCACCGGTTTTCAGATCGGCGGCCACGACCCGGAGGGGAATTTTCAAATCCTGAAATGTCCGGACGGTCATGACGTGTTCAGCCAGATCCATCACCTTTCGCCCTTCCAGGACTCCCGTGAGACTCATGGAAAGATCCAGAAGGGAAGCCACCCGTTTCCAGTCCATGTCCAGAACCGTCTGGTGAAATTCTTCAATATGGCCGGAAGCAAAAATGGCGCCTACATAAGCGCCAATGCTGGTACCTGCCACAAAATCCACAGGAATATCATGTTCCTGGAGTGCCTGAATCACACCGATGTGGGACCAGCCCCGGGAAGAGCCGCTTCCCAGGGCAAGTCCGACTTTTTTCCTTTGACTCATTCAGCGGGTTCCAGGAGAAATTTTTCAAAAAACAGCATAAGACTTTGGGTATAAAAATCTCGGTTGTTCTTTTTTCGAAATCCATGACCCTCATCTTTAGCCAGAAGATACCAGGTTTCCGTATCATTTTTTTTAACAGCATCCAGAATTTGTTCAGCTTCACTGGCCGGAACCCGGGGATCATTGAGTCCCTGAACGATAAAAAGCGGAGTGGAAATTTTATAAGCATTGTTCACCGGCGCGATAGATTCCAGATAAGCCCTCATGTCGGGATCCCGTTCGTCTCCATATTCAGCCCTTCGTAAATCCCTCCGGTAAGATTTTGTGTTTTCCAGGAAAGTGACAAAGTGGCTGATTCCCACCACATCCACACCGGCTCTCAGGCGGTCATTATAGTGGGTCAGGCTGGCGAGGACCATATAACCACCATAGGATCCGCCCCACACAGCCACGCGGTTTTCATCCAGCTCAGGTTGTTCAGATATCCAATCAAGTAAAGCACCGATATCATAAACCGATTCTTCCCGCCGGGTTCCGTTATCCAAAAGCAAGTAGGATTTCCCATAACCGGCAGATCCCCTGACATTGGGCGCAAGAATAGACACACCCATTTCATTCAGGATGTACTGGAATGTGGATGAAAAAGAGGGTCTGAACTGGCTTTCGGGTCCGCCATGGATATAGATGATGACAGGTGTTTTTGCAGCAGTACTCTTGCCCTTGTAATAAAATGCCGGAATTTTCCGGGGAGTCCCATCTGGCAGGGAATCGAAGGTTGTATAATGGAAGAGCTCCGGCTGAACAAACTCCTCCGTATTGAGTCCGCCTACTTCGCTGGTGGTCCACCGGATAAGGGTGGCATTGGTCAGGCGGATAGAATAGACATCGGTAGGATTTTGAGGTGTATTCAGGCTGATCGCCAGCTCAGTGCCCTCTCGATTGAACCGGAGCCCACCAATGATACCTTGGGGGATTTTGGGCAGATTCAGGCGACTGCCGCTCCGAAGGTTCATGACCGATAAACGGCTCAGCCCGTCTTCATTGGTCACCCAGGCCAGAAGCATGCCATCCCGACTCACTGTAAAACTGCTGACATCCCAGGTAGCTTTTCCCAACAGCAATTTGATATCGCCGGTGGATACATCGTAACTACGAAGGGTTTGAAATTCGGCATTTTCATCGGATGTAAAGAAAATCTTGTCACCCAGGGGGGACCATTTGGCACCACCGTAGGAAATTTTTCTATCAGAGGGATTGATTTGTGACATTTCTCCTGTTGCCACATCGAGGATGTACAAATAGGATTCATTTATGGAGACATAATTCAGGAGGATGAGTTTATCATTTGCAGGGGACCAGCTAACAGGTTCCCAGTATCCTTCCAGTTGAGCCACCATTCTGGCATTGGACAGATCCTCAGCCGGTGCCACATAGATGTCATAATCCGTTCCATTCCGTTGAGTACCGGGATAAGCCAGAAATGCCCCATCGTGAGACCAAAGAGGGGTACCATGGCGGGCTTTTCCGTTTGTAATCATAGTTACCCGGCCATTCTCCAGGTTCATGGTAAAAAGCTGATAGGCTTCATTTCCTCCCACATCCTTCATGAAAACCACAACGGGTGTATCTTTATTAGGACACACAGCGGCATCACCTACCGGTTCGTCAAAAAAGGTAAGCTGGTAGCGGGTACCACCGGGCATGCTCACTTTATGAAGCTGGGATGTTTCACCGAAGCGGGTGGATATCAGCATCCCTCCGCCGGGAAGCCAGTCTTCAAGATAGGCTGAACGAACGTTTTGATATTGGTTTAAACGGTCACTTAATGATTCAGGGATGGGTGGAATATTTTCCATCACAAGATTCCCGATTTCAGTCCGGCCATTATCAGCCATTTGGGAATCTTTTCCGCATCCGGACAGTGTTATGGAAAGAATGATAAAAACCCATAAAATACGTAATGATCTCATGTCAACATCCTTTATCTGTTTGTTGTCTATTGCAAAAACAAAATAAAAAAGAATGGTGAAAAGAAAAAGGAGATAGTGGATAAATAGTATTGAAGAATGGGTGACGAGTCGTGAGGGGCGAGGTGGAACAAGAGATGATTTCCAGCGGAGGACGCCGGGATTCAATGATTATTTTTTGGGATGTGGGAGCTACAAGATTCGAACTTGTGACCCCCTGCTTGTAAGGCAGGTGCTCTGGACCAGCTGAGCTAAGCTCCCCTCAAAAAGCCAGAAAGTTTACAATTCGAAGCTTTATTATGCAAGGGAAAAGTCAGTCGACTGTCGACCGAAAAAGTGACGCGTGACAAGTAACGCGTGACGAGTGGGTTTGAGGGAGAGGCATTTATTGATGGGAAAGGTATCGGATTAGGCCGATCGTCATGTTTTTGATTTCAAGGATTTCTTTTTGAAATGCTTCTAATAATTCTTCTGAAATATATTCGAGATGATGTGAGATGATGAGTTGTGTCTCCAGCTCCGAAATACGGCCCGGGGTAACATATAAAAAACAGATCTCTCTTTACAAGAATTACGTGCAGAGCCTTCAGCAATGTTGGATGGAATAGAAACCGCAGATCGTCGCATTTGATGGATCATACCATATTTCTCATCATCTGGATATGCTTTCGTAATCCTGGATATCTTTGTAACTCATGCAATACTTCTTTTCCAAACATCCAAATCTTTTTGCGATTTCAAAACTAACTCACATTCAATACAATTAACTATGACATACTAATATTCATCACACCAAACAATAGTTTTGTCCCACAAAAACCACTTGTGACTCGTCACGCGTTACTCGTTACTCCACTGGTCCCTTTTCACAGGGCAGGCAATCATCACCTGGAAGTTAGAAGCTGGAAGTTGGAAGTTAGCGTCGCTGCGCTCCTGGTGTTTCAATCAAATCAATCAAATCAATCAAACCAATCCAATCAATCCTTCAGCGCTCTCAGCGTCTCCGCGTTCTCTCTGCGGGAGGATGTCTTTCCCTGAAATAGGTTGACACAAAAGTAAGGAGAAAAAGTCAGCAATGGGAAAGACAAAAATTCACATAAGGCC
>JASGMP010000078.1 GCA_030156395.1 Fidelibacterota bacterium | reverse complement strand
AGCGGATGTGATATCGTCCATAATCAGAATTTTCGGGTTATGGACCAGTGCCCTTGCCAGGGCAACCCGGGCTTTTTGACCACCTGAAAGTCCCACACCCCCCTGCTGCAAAACCGTATCCAGTGTAAATTCTGTATCTGCGGCTGCCAGTTTCAGGGCTTTCAATACGGCGGTTTCATCCAAATCACGGCCCATCAGGATATTTTCACGGATACTTCCGGTAAAGAGCACCACTTCCTGGGGGACATATCCGATAAGGGCTGCCAGTGCTTCCCGTTCCATGTGACGGGGAGGAATATCCCCCAGCTGTACATTCCCGGTGGCGGAAGGATATATACCCGTGACCAGATTCAGCAGGGTTGTTTTGCCGCAGCCCACCGGGCCTGTTACAGCTGCAATTTCTCCGGGATGAAGGGTAAAAGAAATATCCTGAAGGATGGGTTCCCGGCTGTCCGGAAAAGTGAATGAGGCTTCCTGGACTGAAATGGAAGGAGTCCATTTTCGGGGCCTTTCATGACCGTATTCCGCATCGGGAAATTGTTCCAGTTTTTCCAGCCGGGAAATGGAAGCTTCCACCATTTTCGTGGATACAAAAAACCAGCTGATGGTCCAAATTGTTTCGGTCATGCCGGACAAATAGGCTACAAACGCGTAGAATTCACCCAGACTCATGTGCCCCTGCTGAACGAAATAACCTCCTACAAAAAGGATGATCACGAGTCCCACCTGATTAATCAGGGCGCCCAGGCTTTCCAGGAAAGAACGGATTAAAACCACCTTTTCCTCTGCGCTGACCCGTTCTTTCATCACACGCCGGAAAATTTTTCCCTGGGCTTTTTCCGCCACATAACCCACTACAATCCGGATACCGGAAAAGGCTGATTCCAAAACATCCACGGTTTCACTGGTTTTCTTCTGTCTTAGACTGTATGCCCGTTGTTGAATATCTCCTGTTTTGACAATTATCCAGATAATCACCGGGAGGGGTGCCACTGCAATCAGGGTCAGCCGCCAATTGAGGGAAAGCATGAGTGTGATGCTGAATCCCAGTGTCAGAAAGGCTTCCACAGGCCGGAGGATTCCAGATGCGGCATACCAGGCGATTTTTAAATCTCCGTCGATATCATCTGTCAGCCGGGTTGTCAGATCTCCGGTCCGGTGGCGAGCAAAGAAAGAATAATCCTTATTCATGATTTCCTGGAAATAATTCAGGCGGATATCCATGCCAATACCCATATTCATGAAATAACGCGTGGCAGGAAGCAGCCATTGGGTGATTTCGCGGACAAGTCCTACACCGAGAATGACCCATACCCAGGTAAGGATATTGTCGTAGTGGATATCCTGGGTCAGATGATCGATCACAAATTTAAAAATATAGGGATAAACGGTTTTGGCCGCGATGGCCAGGGTGGTAATCAGCAATAGAATACCCATGCCTTTGCGCCGGAGTTTCCAAAAGGGGAGGAACCATCGGAAGACATGTTTCATGCCACACCCTCCCGTTGTTTCATGATCAGGTCATAGTAAAATCCCTCTTTCATCATCAGTTCGTCATGATTACCCATCTCCATGATTTTGCCGTCCCGAATAAAGAGGATGATATCGCAATGCCGGATGGTGGACAGTCGGTGGGCCACAATAAAACTTGTCCGATTTTTGATAAGGGCATTGATAGCGTGCTGGATTATTTGTTCGGTTCCCGGATCCACCGAGGATGTTGCTTCATCCAGAATGAGGATGGAAGGGTTCACGGTAAGGGCCCGTGCCACTGCCAAAAGTTGCCGCTGTCCGTAAGAGAGATCTTTTCCCCCTTCGGATAGGTTATCATGGATGGATATCCCGCGTTGAAAAAGGACGGAATCGATGCGGCTTACCTGGATGGCATGGTGAATCTGATCTTCGGGGATATCCTCCCGAAAAGCCATAAGATTTTCCTTCACGGAAGCAGGGAAGAGGTAAAGATCCTGGAGAACCAGACCGAAATGACGCCGCAAATCCTGTACCGCAAAGCGTCGGATATCCGTCCCGTTGATATAAATAGCCCCCTCATCCGGATCCCTGAAACGGCATAAAAGGCTGAGGATGGTTGTTTTTCCGCTGCCGGTTGGACCTACGATGGCAACAGACTTACCGGCACGGACATCAAAGGAAATATTTTTCAGAACCGGTTGTTCAGGTTCATAACTGAAGGATACATTTTTGAATTCAATCCGACGGATTTCATCGGGAAAGGGGAGGGGATCCGGCACATCGGGTAGGACCGGTTTCATTTCAAGTGTCGTAAAAATCCGGTCTGCAGCACCTCCGGCCCGCTGAATTTCTCCCAGTTGTTCACTCAACATGATGATCGGCCAGTAGATTTGAGCAATGTACTGGGAAAAAAGAATCAGTGTCCCGATTGTCATGGTGCCGGCACTAATCCATTTGGAGCCCAAAATCAATACCGCCATGGTTACCAGGACTTCCATAAAGGCAAGTCCCCGGAAGATACCGTATTCTACATAACCTATTTTTGCGGCAAAGCGCCGATAAGATTGATTCTCTTTTTCCAGTCGCCGGGCGGCCCAGTGTTTCCGGTTGAAAATCTGGAGGATGGATACCGATTTAAGAAATTCTGCCACAATTCCGCTGATGGTGGCATAGCGGGCCCGTTCCTCACGGAAAAACGGCCGGAGATATTTAAACAGAAAATATGTCCCGGTAATGACCACCGGCAATACGGCTGCAACTATCAGAAAAAGCCGATAATCCACAATGAGCAGCATGACCATGGCACCCACAAGCATTCCAGCTGCCATAAGAACCCGTTGCATCATGGTGGATGTCAGAGAAATAAGACGCTGGGCATCGGATTCAATCCGGCTGACCAGTTTGCCGACGGGATATTTTTCCAGATAAGGGAGTCCAAGGGTCATTAAATGGTCAAAAAGTTTGATTTTAATATCACTGATTGCCCGGACACCGGCCAATTGCAAAAGCCAGGAAGAAAAAAAACCGACAATGGCGGATAAAACCATGGTACCCAAATAGAGGAGGGCGCCGTTGCGCACCGGCCGATAGCTGTCCGATGGGATGGCTTTATCCACGATGTACATGAGGATGCGTGGTTGAAGGAGAACGAGAAGGACACCGGTTAAGGACAGAAAAAAAGCCCCGATAAAAATCGTCCGGTAAGGGCGGATAAAAGGATATACCTTTTTAAAAATGTGAGTTGTCGAAGGGGTATTGTTCCCCTCATCTTCAAATGAATCTTCCTTGTTCCACCACATGACGCATCTCTCTTTAAAATTGTAAATTTACGATGATTTAAAGAGAGAAGATAAGATAAGAATGCTGAATGCTGAATGAATAATTCCGATTCAGACGCAGTACACACGGTGCATCTCAAAATTCCAACTCATCACTCTCCTCTCTCAAATTATCACTCATTCTCTTATATTATGGTATTAGAAAAAGGGTGCTCTATGACGAAAACACGATGTGAAGAAAGGATTTTGCCTTATGGCAGAGATGAAATTGTGATCCGCATTGACCGGCCAAACCGGGAATCGGACGTGGTTTTGGTGTTGGGACACGGGTATTACAACGATATGGAGGATGATTTGTTGCAGTATCTGGCGCAAAAACTGCCTGAAGAAGGGCTTTTGGTGGTCCGGTTCAATTATCCCTTTGCCCATAAGCGCTGGAAAGGATTTCCCCATGCCTCAAAATGGGTCCCTTTATACCGGATGGTATTGGAACGCATTCAGGCGGAACCCTTTATCCCTGAAAATGCCTATTATTTTACCGGAGGAAAATCCATCAGTTCCCTGGTTTCAGCATCTTTACCGGATCATCTGGATACCGGAAAGATATTTCTCGGAGCACCCCTGGAATTCCGGAAAGGTTTTCTTCGCTGGCCCGTCAATCCTGAACCCTTTTTAAATCAGTCCGTTCCCATGCTTTTTGTCCAGGGGCGCGAAGATATCTATGCCCCCCCACGGAAGGTGGAACTTCTCATGGGTAAACTGAATCCCCGGGGACATCTTCTCCTGATTCCCGGTGCAGATCACTCCCTAAAAATCCAAAATCAACAAAACCGGTCACAAAAAGAAGTGTATCAGGAAATTTCTGATATTATTTTATGGTTTGTCAGCGAATCTCTCAGTAAAAAGCTGAAAAAACAAAAAACCGGTAAAAACACAGAAAAATCGTCAAATCATCAACAGATGTAAAATATTAAAAAAATAACAAAAGACATATTCGCAGGTTGCTTATAAATCATAAAATCGTCATATTTGCATCATAGAAACAGACAGGAAAAAGAGGTGTTCAGATGGAATTTTGGATTACACTTGCAGCACTCATCGTCATACTGGTTCTTGTGTGGCTGATCGAGTACCGGTACCGTCGGCCGGATCAGATTGTATTACGTGAGCGGAAGGGGGTTGTTGAGGAAAATAAAAAGCGCTGGTATCCCCGGCACACATCCCTGGCTTTTCCGGGGAATGTGTATGCCGTACAGTCCCAGGTGGATACAGAAGCCCGGGGAAAGCTGGGAGTCCGGGTCGTGATGGATTTGGCGGTGGCGCCCTCGAGGAATCATTTGCATGCATTGGTCCGGGCCGGAGGCTGGTCAACAGATGTGGTGGTTCATGCCACCCGGGAATTGGAACGGCGGACCCATGCCCTGATTCGGGAGTTTGTGGAACAGAAAGATATTGATGTCCTTCAACCGGAAAGCCTTAAAAAGCAGCTGACAAAGCAAGTTTCAGAAATGGCTCTTCTTCTGGGATTGGAGCTGGATATTTTGCATATACAGAGTATTGAGCCGCTGGACAAGCGGATGACGGAAGCCATGCAACGGCGTGAGGCGGACCGTATTTTGGAAGAGACGGAAAAAGCCAGTCAACAAGCCCGGGTCTCAGCGGAAAAAGCCCGCATTGAAGCCGATACGGAAATTGCAGACCGGGAGCATTTGCTTCGTTTGAAAAAACTGGAACTTTTAGGAAAGGAACAAGCCCGGGAAGCAGCCCTGGCAGAAGCAAGAGTCCGGGAAGAACAAAAACGCCGACGTATGCAGATAGAAACCGAAAGCCGGGAGATGGAATTGTTGAAATCCCATCCCGAAATGATTCTTCTTTCACCGCAACTGGCACAACTTGCCGAGTCTTCCCAACAATTGAGGAATGCCCGAACGGTGGTTAATCTTCAGGGACAGGATGGTTCTGCTGTTGGATTTATTCAGGAGCTGCTGCAGGATGTGCTGAAACGGTTACAAAAGAGCGAAACAAAGGAATCGTGACACTTAAATGCCTGATACGCAATCACATATTCCGCGATTGAATCCCTTGCGGGTAGCCCGGATTTCTGAAATCAGCGAACTGACTTCCGGGGCAGGTGTTTCCGATGTCCGCCGGGTGAATTTCCACATCGGAAATCCGGTGCAGGATATCCGACTGGAAGGAATAACACTAGCTCTCCTTGCCGGAGATGAAAATCCCGGTGAACATCCCTTGTGGCCCCTGATGGTGAAAGCCACATCTTCCAGTATTCCCTATGCACCCCGGGGAGGATACCGGAGCCATGATATCCCTGAACTGGTTCGGATTATTCATGACCATTTGCTGAATACAGAGCGGGAGGGACTTGAATACTATGTAGGTGAAAACGGCGATCCCCGGGAAATTATTTTTAGCTCCGGGGGACATTTTGAAACACTCCGGGTTTTCCTCAGGGTTCTGAACACCTCTCTTGAAGCCCCAACAGCCCGGATACTCGGCATCGGGACAGATTTGTCTCTTATTGCCACCGATTATAAGCGGCTCCGGTTTGTCACTTTGCCGGAAAATCCCCAAGCCCTCTTTTCCAGGGATCAATCCCCCGTTTTCTTTATCATCGGACGTTATCTGTCTGAAAGTGAACGAAAATTGTTTCGTCAGATAGCCCTTGATAACTCTGCTATGTTTGTGGAAATGAATGATGCCCCCAATCACCTTTCGCTGGCACGGGAGGCAGGACTCCGGGATCACGTTATCCGTTTCCTGAGTCCGACACTTTTTGATCCGCGTCTTGCCTTTATTCCCCTTGTGACAGTCCTGGGAAATAGCAACTATCTGCAACACATGGAAACCCTCCATTTTGAACTGAAGGGGACACCCTCTGCAGCGGAAATTTGCGCTCTGGAAGCGTTTTTGACCGGCGAAACAGAATTAAACCCGGATCCGGATCTTCAAACAGGCGTGGGTCAAAGACAATTTCCAGAAAATACGCGGTTGAAATCCTTTTGGGAAAGGACCCGTCAAAGCACAGACCGTATCCTGGGGGAATCTCCCCTTGTGAAGCGCCATTCGCTGAAGGATCCTCTTATATCGATGAGTCGAACAGAGCTTTTGGACTTCTATGTCAATCTGAGCCGGCAACCGCATAAAATCCACGACCTGGAGCTTTCATTTCTGGCGGCTTTTCTCCGTTCTTACCCCTTTTACCGGCAGCAGGAGTGTTGCGTTGTCAGCGGATCGGCACGGACTGCCCTGGCTATCCTTGGACAACACAGTGGGATTGAGGACGTGATTATTTCGGATATGAGCTGGAATTATGAGCATGCTTTTCCTCACTGCCGGACTATTCCCCCTTTGCCCGATCTACGTCCCGATGTTACCGGCATTTTGAATACAGTCGATGCCTGTTTGCGCCGGGATCCGTCCTGGCGTGATAAAGGGGCGGTGGTAGTGAATACACCACACAATGCCACAGGATTGGTATGGAAAGGGGAGACCCTGGATTTTCTGATCCGAGAGTTAGCTATCCGCCATATCCGGATTATTGATGATTTATCGTATTATGGGCTTGCTCCTTCCAACCATTTTAGGCCTGAACCTTCCATCCGCCAGCGGGCTTTAAAACTCCGGGAACAGGGTATTATCGCCGATGAGGCACCCGATCTTATTTTTACCATTCACTCTCTATCCAAAACAGACTGTCTGGCCGGAGCCCGCCTGGCTGTAGCCCATCTTCCTCATCCCAAAATCCGCGAACGTTTTCAGGCCGTGAATCAAAAAATCCAACCCAATCCCACAGCTTTGTTAATCGGGCTTCTTTTCTATAAAAATCCTCTTTCCCGACTGGATGAATCCCGAAGACTAAGAAACAGAATTCTGAACGAGCGGATGACGGCCTTGGAGCAGGCTCAGAAGGAGCTGCCGGCATATCGGAACAGGCAGCATATCATCATTCACAGACCGGAAGGGGCCATGTATCCCCGGCTTGAAATCAAAGATTTGCCACCAGGTGTCTCTATTGACCTGTTGGCAACGGAACTGGCCAATCAGGGGATTGGTCTGATCCCCTTAACGGCTTTTGCCCGCACATCTCTTGGATATATAGCTGCCTGCAAAAGTTTCAGGCTCTCCCTGGGAGGCAAAGATTCCGCTGAAGATCTGCAGTTTAAAACCCGCCGGATGTTGATAGATTTGAACCGGATCATCCAAATCAAAGCCGCATCGGTACGTCGGGTGAATTTACCCCCGGCCACATTGCGGGAACCATCCCTTGACACTTTCAGGCCTCAATGGGAATCTGTCTGCCGGGACATTTTCAGGTTTGCTCTTGAAAACGGGATGAACCGTGTCCGGAAACGGAATCTTCCCCTGGATGGCCCTTCCGGATTTAAACCATTTTTAAATGAACGGATGAAGACGTTTACCCAACAGTTTCTGGATGCCTGCGCTTTGAATGAAGCCCGGGCACTCTGGATCCGTTCTCAAAAAACCCAATCCCTGCGGAAAATGCTGCAGGACGAATTTTATAAAGAATTGGATGAAGAACGGGCGGAACGGTTTAAACACCGTTTATTTGACCGGACTGTTCATCCTACGCAAATTCATGCCCTGCCGGTTGAGCAGGATTTTCGCAGCATCATCGATTTGATTTGCCGGGGGAATGTTGTGACCCATGAACTGAAAATGCGCCTGGCACGCTCGCTGGTGCATGAATTTTTAGGTGAAAATGTGGCCATCTCCTCGTCTCAGGAAGCAGATGAGCTGGTCCTGGATGTCAGAGCCTGGCAGGATGCTGAAGCCCGGGCAGAAATGTTTCATGGTGTGAAAAATCCGGTTCTCCTTTCCTTCTGGAGCGACTGGGATGGAAGTTCACGTCCCAGCGGACAAGGACACCGCCTGGCTGCAGCAGTCCTTCTATATGATGTTCAGCGAATGGCCGGACTTCTGAAACATGCCCGAAAAATTGATCCGTCCTATATTCCACCGGAAGACCTCTGGAAAAAAGTCCAGAAACTGGAGGAAACAACCCGCAATTTCTGGAAACTTTTAAACCGGATTACCGATTTGACGGTAGAGCTGGCAGAACGTTATCAATCCCTTATGCCCTATGATCTGGTCAATCCGTCCGCGTTCCGAAAAGTGCTGGGAAAGGTAGGGCTTTCAGGGGACCCGGTGCGGAAAATCTGGCAACACAATGATAAACTGGAACGGCAAATGCAAAAACTCCGGGAAGAACGACGCTTCTGGCTGGAGTACTATTTTTTGCTGAACAAACAGCTCCGGAAAACAATCCACGATTTTATTCCCCGGATGGCCGGCAGACTGGATGACCCCACCCTTTCTCTACCATTCGTGGCATTCAAAAGCGCCGTCAAACGGGTTGCCCTGACACCCCGGATTCATCAGAAGCAGATTATGGATAGAGATCAGTTTGCCATAGATACAACTATCTATAATATCTGTGAGATTAATATGCTGGCACAACAAACCGGGCATCCTCGGATGGTGCCTGCCCTTCAGGTAAGCATGAGTGATACTCCAAAGGCTTTTGTCAATCTGGACCGGAAGTTTATACAACACCGGGAAACGATCAGCCGTTCAGGTAGACAACCGGTTCCCCCGGTATGGATCATTCCCCTCTTTGAAGAGATGGACCGGGTGAAAAGTATTCGCCAATATCTGGATGAGCTTTGGTCTTATGCCGCCCGGACACGGCGGGTTGA
>JASGMP010000077.1 GCA_030156395.1 Fidelibacterota bacterium | reverse complement strand
AGCCGGTTGATTCCGGACTGTTCATAAACCTTGAGATCTTCAAGATGTATAAACTCAGGGTTTAGTTCCAGGGTTATTTCCGCATCGGATGTGATATGAAACGATTGTTTCAGGACCGCCAGGCATTCCAGTAAGGCAGAGGAGTTGAGACGATTGGGGGTTCCCCCACCTATATATACCGTTTCAAAAGTATACGGGGTATAAAATGGAGCTTTGTTTGTTATTTCCTGTTGAAGCTGATGTAAAAAAAGGGATATTTCATCATCTTGAGCAACCTGGCTGAAAAAATCACAGTAGGGACACTTTTTCAAGCAAAATGGGATATGGATATAGATGCCGGGATTTCCCATAGGACAGGCTTAAGATACAGTATGAAAAATCCGGTTCCAGCGAATTTTTTTATAAAATTGTGTCCAGGGAACGGTTTTATCCCAGGAGAAATAGAGAATCAAGGGTGAACCCATCACATATTCATAAGGCACAAGTCCCCAATAACGACTGTCAAAACTGTTATCGCGGTTATCCCCCATCATAAAGTAATAGTCCTGTTCCACTTTGTATTTCGGGACACCTTTTTCATAATAAATGCCAAAATTGTCTTCCGGAGTGTGTCCGTCCAGAATCATGATATGGCGAATAAACTCCACTTGTTTATGAGAAAGACCGGATAATTTAAATATATCTCCCTTTTTGGGAATATAGATGGGATCATATTGATCTCTGTTCCCGTTTCCACTGGGAAAAATTCGAGGTTCATCATAGGATTTTGGAAAGATATGATCATAATTCACAATCGAGTGTTTGGGATCATCAAAACGTTCACCGTTTACATAGACTTTTTTATCCACGATTTCAACCGTATCTCCCGGTGCACCCACACACCGTTTGACGTAGTTGGTCCAGGGATCCAGAGGGAATTTAAATATCACCACATCTCCTACTTCCGGCTTTGCCAATGCGGGGAAACGGTAGTATGGAATATCAAAACCAACCCGTGTGAAAGGAATACCAATCCAATCTGGTGTGCGGGCTCCATATAAAAATTTATTTCCCAAAAGAAAATCGCCCACACGAATAGTCTTTTCCATCGACCCCGTGGGAATCTGATACGCCTCAATAATGCCGGCACGGATAAAAAAGACAGCAATAATCACCAGCGTCCAGGATTTGATTTCATATATGACCCGTTCTTTGGTGGACGAAAAGACTTTTTTATTCTTTTTTTTCTTTTCCCGTCGTTTCTGGAAAAATTCTTTAATCTGCATGGGTATACCACTCACTTTCACCGCCGTAAATAATATCGGCATAATGTTTGATGACAGGATTACGCCAGGATTTTGCCTGCACGGTTATCACATCGAGTCTGACATGATATTCCATATAGCCTAATTTATAAAAATACAATTCTGATAACCTGAGCATTTTTTTTATTTTTTGTTCTGTTATCCATTCTTCCGGTTCCCAGTGGTCATTGGGTCCGCAGGTTTTTACTTCAACAAGGATAAACTGTTCCCCCTTTTTCATAACCAAATCGATTTCCCCGAAGTGTTGAAGCCTGACATTCCGTTCAATAAAGGTAAACCCATGTTTTAGCAATGTGTACAAGGCCCAGCTTTCTCCCCAGAAACCGAGAATTTTTCGATCCGGCCGGGCAGGAAAGGTAAAAGACTTCACCGGTTCAAAACTGAGTCGGTGTTCAGGGGACGGCAGGTTCTCCTGAAGGAGACGGATATGATTTGCTGTGCCATATCCCTTATGCTTTTCCAACTCGTAAACCGGATACCTTCGGGCACATTCTTCTACATACCGGTCCCGGGCTGTTTTGGCTAATATCGATGCCGCCGCAATCGAAAATGAGGATCGGTCCCCCCCTTTTACAGGAATACAATGTGTCAATCCATTGGGAATCTGGTTTCCATCAATTAAAATTTTATCGGGTTGGACAGGCAGCGATTCAACCGCTTTTTTCATGCCATGTAAGGTTGCCTGAAGGATATTCATCCGGTCAATCTCACGATGATCTACAAAAATCACTGACCATGCCAAAGCATGCCGTAGAATCCATTCACGGGCTTGATTTCTCTGTTTTTCGCTGAGTTTTTTGGAATCTTTAATCAGAGGATTGGATTCAATATGGAGTGGAAAAACGACGGCCGCCACAGCTACCGGACCGAAAATCGGACCTCTTCCTGCTTCATCCACCCCCGCCAGCAAATCTGCCGGATTATCCCGCATACTGCAGTCAAATAAAATGAAAGGATTATCCGTTACCATATATTGAATTCAACCTCCATCTCTGCTTGCTTTAATTCTTCTTTAATGGCTTCTTTTGCCTGTACATGACGGACCGTTAGAAATTTATCAGTTCCCGTCCGTATTTCACTGAACTTTTTTCTGGATATCACCAGAGCTGCTTCATCCATTTTTTCGGCATATTCCATAAGTCCACAGGTTTTCCGGCCTATTTGCAACCGAATATTTATTTTATTGTTATCGGGAAATAATAAAATTTTTGTCTTTCCATGTGTCATAGATGTATCCTGCCGAATCATAACATCAGCCAGACCATGTAAATCATTTGCAGCCATGACTACCATACCGGGATACCTTTTTTTTAATCGTAACACATTTTCAGGATGGATATAAGCCGGGTGTGTGATTAACAGGTATTCCACATTCATAGCTGACATACGGAATCGTTTGAGAATTTTCTGATCAAAATGATCCTGAGCAGTTCCATTTACCATGAACACTTTTTTCCCATTTCGAAGCAGCAACGCATTATCCTCTCCGGAAATGAGAACAGACCGGCTGCACAAACCCGGCAAAATGAAAACAGCAGGCAATAGAATCGAATAGAACCAGTATTTATGCACTTTTTTCCGGGGAAAATCAAAAAACAGAAGTGTCATAATACACCAGAAAACCAGTACAAGCGGAGCATTCTGGACCTGATGAACCAGCAAATCGTCATACTGAGTCACACGATATAGAATATAAAAAAACACATCTGACAAGTAGGAATACACGGCAGCAAAAAAGCTGCTCAACGCAGATAAAACATGTAATAATACCCCACAGATAATTGATGCCAGCATGAGAAAGACCAAAGGAATCATCACAAGATTCAGGGCAATTGCCAGTGTTGAATAGGTACCGAAGACGATAATTCCTGCCGGCATAATTCCCCAGGTCGCGGCAGCAGAAACTCCCAGGCTATTCAGAACATATCGAAAGCAAGAGGGGAAGCGGCGTGTTTTCCTTTCTATGTGAGGATAAAAGAGGAGGATTCCAAGGACTGCCAAATAGGAAAACCAGAAACCGACCTCATTCACCTGGGAATTATCAAAAAACACCATAATCAGCATACTCGAAAAAACGATTTGAAGAATATGAGCATTCCGCTTTAGAAGGGTAACTGCATTGTAAAGTGTCACCATTAACACAGTTCTAAAGACAGATGATGAAAAAGGGGTAAGCAGGGCGTACAAAAGAGCGAAGACGGGGATAAGCCATAATATCACCCTTGTAGTGCAACCGCATTTTTTAAGGATAAAAGAAATCAGCATGACTATAAATCCAACATGGAGTCCTGATACGGCAAAAAGATGACTAATACCTGCTCTGTTGATTTTATTTTTTATAGGCTCAGGTATCATGCTTTTTTCGCCGAGAAAAAGTCCACATGCTATAAATCCCGACCTTATATCGTTGTTATTCAACAAGATACCCCTTATCTTCCCACGTACTTTTTCTAAGAGATGTTCCCCATAAAAGGACCTTTTCATATAGCATTTGGATACCGTTTCTGATGTTTCGTAGACGGATAAACCTGGGGAAGTATTTCCCTTTTGAGGTTGAATTTTGGGGTTCAGAATTTGGCATTCGTGTCCTGGGTGTAACGTATCCGAACCTTCCAAATAGAGAATGACCGGCAGCGAAAGAGTTTCACTATGATAAGTCCCCTCCCACCATACCTTTTGTTTCCAGTCCATGTGTTTTTTCTTCAGAAAAATGGATAAAGGGGCGTGTATTTGAGACAACTCTTTTTCATTTAATACAGGTTGTTTTAAAGTCACGAAGACAAGTGAGCTTAGCATAAGCAGGATAAAGATAGGGGATTTACATAAGCAAAACCGATAAAGGAAAATAATAAGAATGGACATGAGAATAAAAGGTATCACGGAAAAACAACGGGAACAGAGAATCAGCAAAACGGACAGAATACTGAGCCGTAATGCAGGAGCTGGGCTGAATACACCGGTTACAAAGTTATAATTTCTGATCTTTGGTCATATATTTGTTAACTATAGGAATTCGCCGGCCCATCCCAAAAGCCTTTTCTGTAACCCGAAGTCCAGGAGGAGCCTGACGTCGTTTATATTCTGCCAAATGAATCAGCCGGTTCAACCGGTGAACCAGTTCTGAATCATATCCTTCCCGGATCAGTTGTTCCGGACTTTTTTGATGTTCCAACAGGGATTCAACCAGAGGGCTGACGATTTCATAATCGAAAGGATCTCTCTGATGTTCACGGAGTTCTGCAGAGGGAATTTTTTCCAGGATATGCTGAGGAATTCTGTCATATCCGGCTTTGGTGTTGATAAATCGGGACAAGCGGTAAACATCCTCCTTATTCAGATCACTGATCACCGCCAGAGCACCGGCCATATCACCGTAAAGTGTTGAATATCCCAGGGCTAGTTCTGTTTTATTCCCGGTTGTTAGGACAAGCCGGTGAAACTTATTGGCCAACGCCATCAGGATGATGCCGCGGCTCCGGGCTTGAATATTCTCTTCGGCCAATCCGAAGTCTGTCCCTTTAAACTGATGTTCCAGAGTTTTTAAGACTTCCTGGTAAATAGATTGGATTGAAATGATCTCATGATGGATATTCAGGTTTTGAGCCAGTTGCCGCGCATCAGAGATGGAATGTTCCGAACTGAATTGGGATGGCATCAGAATTCCCCATACATGTTCAGGACCTAAAGCTTCTGCGGCAATCACGGCAACCAGGGCTGAATCTATACCACCACTCAACCCAATAAGGGCATCAGAAAATCCAGTTTTATAAAAGTAATCCCGAACACCGGTTTGCAAAGCCAGAAATAGTTCTTCATCGGGATTGATGTCAGGTTCTGGCAAATGTTTTTGTGGAGTTGTATTTATCCCCCAGAATGCGTAAGTAATATTTTCAGAAAATGGACCGTTATAGGCAATCCATTGTCCCTGCGAATCCACCATGAAGCTGTTTCCGTCAAATATCAATTCATCCTGAGCACCACACAGATTGACATAGCAAAAGGGAATTTTAAGGTGCTGTACCTTATTCAAAACAAGTTTTTTTCTTTTGGAAAATTTATCATAACTGTAGGGAGATGCACTGCAATTGATGAGTATTTCAGAACCCTGGCGGACCAATTTATCTGATACTTTCACCTCATAAAGATCATCCCACAGATCTTCGCAAATTTCAATTCCCAGTTTTACCTTTTTTCCACCTATATCACAACTAACAGGTCTGATGTTTGGTGCCGGTTGAAAGTATCGTTTTTCATCAAAGACATCATAGGTGGGAAGCAGGGATTTATAGACAGTATCTGTCACCTTTCCCCCACTTATGACTGAAACCGCATTATAATACACCTTTTTTAAGGGATAATCTATATGTCCTACTAAAGAAACGATGTGCAAAAAACGGGTTTCATGGGCAATTTTTTGGCATGCTTTCAGGTTTTTTTCCACGAAACCCGGTTCAAAAATCAGGTCCTGTGGAGGATAACCAGAAATTGCCAGTTCCGGAAATACGACAAGATCGGCCTTGTTTTTTGCCGCTTCATGGATCGTCCGGATCACTTTGTCTGTATTTCCTGCAATATCACCGACCGTTACATTCAATTGAGCAAGCGCAATTTTCATTGAGATTCCCAGTTTATCGGATTTCAAAATGGTGGAAAAATTCATCTTTGTCCGGCGGTTCGGTTCGCATGTAATCCACCCGGGCATAAGAGGGACCTTTAGCCAGGAGGCGTTCAAAGAATTCCAATCGTTCAGGGGGACCTTGGGCGACCACCAGAACAGATCCGTCATATTGATTCTGAACAAAACCTTTTACCCCGAATTCATCGGCCAGACGCTTTGTGAACCATCGGAAACCGACACCCTGAACCCTGCCGGTAAGAACATATTTCCGGGTTATTTCAGGCGTGTCTGTATCCATTCAAAAGCCTCCCGGGCATGTTGACATTCATGGACGCCATGGATTTTCCAGGATTTTACAGAAGCCACGGGTTTTTGATGATTTAATGCATGAGCTATCTCTGAAAGGGTTCCGTATTTGCCACCAAAGGCACAGGCAGCATGACATGCCAGAGCAAGGACTTCATTCCGTGCGTATCCGAGTCCCGTTGCCAGTGGTATACCTACATATTCATTCGCCTCATTAGCCTTCGCTTCCGGAAGGAGTCCAACAGAGATTCCTCCCAGTGTATCCACTCCCCGGCATACGGCTTCCATGATTCCGCCTTTTCCCCCGCAGATGATGATCCAACCTGCTTCCGCGGCCAGCTGTCCAAAATGTTCCGCCTCTTCCAGTAACTTCTGATCGGCTTCCCGGCCTCCAAACACTGCAATGATGTGTTTCTGATGTTTCATGTCTCTAATTTAACCATAAATGACACAACGAAGCAAAATAATATTAAAATTGATATATAGAGCAGGAGCAGAGAATGGAAAATGGAGAATGGAGAGTTGAGAGTTGAGAGTCGAGAGTCGCAGGGGCAGACTGACGTCTGCCCCTGAGTACAAGTTGTGAGTTTTGGGTTTGTTTTTGTGGGTTTGTGATATTATAGATTAGAGGCTATTAATTACTTATTCATAAAAAATTGATTTGAAAAAATCCGTGAAGTGTGTCGGATGCAATATTACATACAAAAAACATACTAATCATTTCATTACAATAAACAGCCAATAAAAAAATGTATCTAATGTACTAAACCGAACTCCCAACTCTCAACTTGTACTCAGGGACAGTCTGTCCCTACGACTCTCAACACTAAACTCTCATCTCACTAAGGATTAAGCCTCACCATCGTCCGCGGCCAGGGAATACATTCCCGGATATGATGGGAACCACAGATCCACTGAACAGTCCTTTCAAGTCCCAAACCAAAGCCGGAATGGGGTACAGAGCCATAGCGCCGGACATCGATGAACCAGTTGAAAATTTCTTCCGGTAGATTTTCCTTTTGTATCCGGGCCAGAAGTTTGTCGATATCATCTTCGCGCTGGCTTCCGCCGATAATTTCTCCAAATCCTTCGGGAGCAATCATATCCACACCCAACACATACCGTTCGTCTTCCGGATCCCGTTTCATATAAAATGCCTTGGTTTCGGCAGGCCATTTCCAAATCATGACAGGTTTATCAAAATCTTCAGATATGGCTGTTTCATGAGGTGCCCCGAAATCATGACCCCATTCAAAATCCAGTCCTTTCTTCTTCAGAATATCCACAGCCTCATCATAGGTAATCCGGGGAAAAGGCGGAATGATTTTTTCGAGTTTTGACAGATCTCTTCCCAAAAATTTCAGTTCTTCCAGACAATGAGTGACAGCTCGTTCAACAAGATAGGACACAAATTCCTCTGCCAAATCCATGTTGTCATGAATATCATAAAAAGCCATTTCCGGTTCAATCATCCAGAATTCTGTCAGATGACGGCGCGTTTTGGATTTTTCCGCTCTAAAACAGGGGCCAAAACAGTATGTTTTATTGAACGCCATAATGGCGGCTTCACTGTATAATTGACCGGATTGTGTTAGATAAGCCTTTCTGCCGAAATAATCAGTCTCAAAAAGGGTTGTGGTCCCTTCTGCCGCATTGGGTGTAAACATGGGTGAATCCACAAGGACAAAATCCCGTTCATTAAAAAAATCCCTGCATGCATTTTCCACTTCAGCCCGAACCTTTAGCACGGCATTGGGTTTTCGGCTTCTCAGCCATAAATGCCGGTTATCCAGAAGGAATTCAATGCCATGCTCCTTTAATGCAATCGGATACTCTTCTGCAATCTGAAAGATCTTGATATCTTTAACCAGAATCTCATATCCAAATTCCTGCCGGGGCGCCTTTTGCACAAGGCCCCTGATTTCAATGGAAGATTCCTGAGTAAGTGTGTTTTTCATTTCGAAAACTTCTTCACTCACTTCATTTTTCAATACAACGCACTGGATCCAATTGGTTCCGTCCCTGAATATTAAAAACCAAATTTTCCCGCTTTTCCGGATATTATAAACCCATCCCCGGAGTATGATCTCGTGGTCGACATAATTTGGTACGTGTTTTACAAGCACATGGTCAGGCATTTGAATTTCTCCGTGTTATTCATCGTTATCAATTCGAACTGCAAATATAGGGAATTAATGGGGAATTGGGAATTGAGAATTGGAGAGGCAGGTGACGGGGATATGGGGAGATTTTTCCTCCCGCAGAGATGCTGAGGATTTTACCTCCCGCTGAGGGCGCGGAGATGCAGAGAATATTTTGAAAAGATTGATTTGATTGATTGGATTGGGGGATTGGCACTTCGCTGCATACAGTGTTATAAGATTCAAGCGGCACTTCGTGCCGTTCAATTGCTTCGCAGTGTTCAAAAAAGAAGTCCAGTCACCTATTGAAATCCACATAGCTGGGATTGAAGATCGAACGAAGTGAGATCCTTGAACGCTGCACAGCAGCGTTTGAAAGCCGCGAAGCGGTTATTGAACCCCTGAACCCATGAGCCCCTGAGCCCATGAACCAACCACAGGAGCGCAGCGACGCCAACTTCCAGCTTCTAACTTCCAACTTCTGATAATGATTGATTCGATTGGAGGATTGATTGGATTGGTTTGATTGATTCGATTGATTCGATTGGAAGATTGATTGGATTGGGATTTTATTTCTTAAATGAATCGGGATATAAGAGAGATGGGATATATGATTTCACTT
>JASGMP010000076.1 GCA_030156395.1 Fidelibacterota bacterium | reverse complement strand
CCGGTGGATATGATCTCACACCCGGCTTTCTGCAAATACTTTCCCAATTCCGGCAGACCGGTTTTGTCTGAGACACTGATTAAAACCCGTTTGATAGGAGTGAAATGTTTCATGGAATACCTTTATTTTTGGAGTGATGAATGATGAATGATGAATGATGAATTGAATGATGAATGATGAATTGAATGATGAATGATGAATGATGAATGGAGTTTTGTGTTCATCGTGATTTTTGTTCCTTTTGGCGGATCGCATTTTAATACGACCTGCTTTGCAGCTTTATCAGAAGTTGGAAGATGGAAATAGGGACAGGCCGTGGACTGTCTGAAGTTAGCGTCGCTTCGCGCCGACACAGAATTCAAGCACCTCACTGCGTTCGGTGTTCAATAGCCGCTGTGCGGTATTCCAACGCCTGACGGCGTTCAACCCCCATTTCATGGGGTTCAAGCACCTCACTGCGTTCGGTGTTCAAATGTTGATGTCTGGAATCCTTAAACGCCGAAGACGATTGAATGCTGAGCGTCGCGAAGTACCAATCCCCGGTGAAATACGCTGCGCTCATTTCACGGGGCAGGCAATCTATTCCATCTATTCAATCTATTCAATCGAATCAATCAACTAACTACTGCCAACTATTGACTGACGACTGTTGACTGACGACTGTTGACTGACGACTGTTGACTGACGACTACCGACTGACGACTGTCCACTGCCGACTGTCCACTGCCGACTGTCCACTGCCGACTGTCCACTGCCGACTGACGACTGCCGACTACCTTGTCACTCTTCCAACAACATTTTCAAAGATCTTCAATCCCTCCCCTTTTTCACTTGTCAGCTGACCTGTTTTTTTGCGTCGGTTCCAGTCCGGATGGTTGTAGACGGTCAGATAGGCTTCGGGATGGGGCATAAGGCCGAATATCTGTCCGGAAGGATCACAGAGTCCGGCACAATTCAATTCGGACCCGTTGGGATTGTATGGATAGGTATGGGTGACGTGCCCTTGCCTGTCCGCGTAAGCTAAGACGTTCAATTTTTTTTCTACCACTGCCCGGCGGACAGTTTCATCCCGAAAGATCAGCCGGCCTTCCCCATGGCGGACCGGCAGATCGAGGGTGTCGATGCCTTTCAAAAAGGGTGTCGGTGGATCTTCCAGGACTTTGCAGGTGACCCAGCGATCCTCGAATTTACCCGAATCATTAAAGGTCAACGTTGCCTCCTGTTCCCCTTTTCCACCGGTATTGGGCAGGAGTCCCATTTTCACCAGGGCCTGAAATCCATTACAGACCCCGATGATATATTTTCCATCTGCCAGAAAGCGCTGAATTTCCTCCATAAAGGGAATGCCGGAGGCAATGGGGCGGACCTTCAGTTGATTTGCCAGGACTTTCGCCGAGCCCAGATCATCCCCAAATGAAAAACCTCCGGGAAGATTCAGCAGATCATAGTCATGAATCGACACCTCCCCGTTGAAAATCCGGCTCAGGTGGACAATCTCCGCGTGGGCGCCGGCAAGACGGCAAGCGGCGGCCATTTCCTCCTCGCAATTAATTCCCGAACCGGTGAGCACAAGGGCCCGGATTTTACCATCCTTTATGTCTTTTTCAGAATACAAGTCCGCTACTCCATTTTTCAAGCATTTCTTCTTTGGACACATCCAGGATTTTTTCCCCTTTAAAAGAGATTTTTAACACCGGCTCTTCCGACACTGCCCCCAGAAACCGGGCATCAGAACCCATCAGGTTTTCAAAGGTCGTTTGATTTTTTGCAGGGACAGACACGACAAAGCGGGAATGGGATTCAGAAAAGAGTTCAGGAATCAGGGGCAGATCACCATATCCCACATCCACGGCAGCTCCAAAAGGTCCCCCGATGACGCATTCCGCCAAAGCCACAGCCAAACCTCCGTCTGACAGATCATGGGACGAGGCCAGAAATCCTTCCCGGTGGGCTATCCCCATCATCCGGTAAAGATTCAGGGCATTGGCTTTATGAACTTTGGGGACGTTCGCCCCGAGATGTCCCAGCAGCCGGTAAAATTCCGAACCGCCCAATTCGTTCCGTGTTTTTCCTATTAGGTAGATGGCATCGCCGGGGCGTTTGAAGTCGCTGGTGGTCACAGTCCGGATATCATCGATTTTCGCCGCCATAGAATAAAGGACTGTCGGCGGTACGGAGATTTTCACCTTCCCCTTCCGAAAATCATTTTTCATGCTGTCCTTCCCGGATGTCATGGGGATATTGAAGGTGGTGGCCATATCAAAAAGGGCCTGGTTCATGCGGACCAGCTGGGCCAGTTTATACTTTCCGTCAGGATTGGTTTCGGGATCATAGACCGAATCGGGGACACAAAAATTATCATTTACCGACCAGAAGGGACTGTTGATATCCTCCGGGTCGGGCAAGCGGCCACCGACGGAGATAATCTGCCGGACCGCCTCATCGAAGGCACCGGCCGAAGCTTCATAGGCATCGATATCCCCGAATTTGGGCATAATCCCGTTGGACACGGCAATGCCTTCCCAGGTATCAAAGTCCAGGCGCATTACCCCGGCATCCTGGGGAGCATGTCCTTCTTCACCCATGAGGGGTTTAACCACCGTCCGTCCCTTCACCTCGTGATCATATCGCCGGATAATACTTTCCCGAGAACAGATATTCAAACTTCCCAAAAGGGTCAGAAGGGTCTCTTTGATATCCGGTTCGCCTGTCAGTTCCGGTTCCTTGACCTCGGGCTTCTTCCACACTGCCTCAAGGTGCTTCCGGGGCACGCCATTGTGAAGAAAATTCAAATCCAGGAAGGCTGCCGGCTGCTTTTCATAAAAAAGTTGCAAATGGCCGGAGCCGGTAAAACGGCCGATATCCGTTACTTCCACATCATAGAGTTTTGCCAGGTCAAAGACCTTTTTCACTTGATCCGGTTCAATAACCAGAGTCATCCGTTCCTGGGATTCGGAGACGAAAATTTCCCAGGGCTGGAGTCCGGGATATTTGAGGGGAACCTGTTCCAGGTAGACCTCCGCTCCGCCGGAAATCTGGGCCAACTCACCGATGGAGGATGAGAGTCCGCCAGCGCCGTTGTCCGTGGAACATTTAATGAGTCCCTGCCGGGCTGCATCCACCATAAAATCAGACATATTTTTCTGGGTGATGGGGGATCCGATCTGCACAGCAGACCGGGGAGAATGTTCATCAATTTCCAGGGAAGAAAAGGTAGCGCCGTGAATGCCGTCCTTCCCTACCCGCCCTCCGGCCATGACAATCCGGTCACCGGGATCAATGGATTTTATCCAGGTGGGGCGGTCACCGTATTTCAAGGGCATCACCGCCGCCGTCCCGCAAAAAACCAGGGGCTTACCGCTGAAACGGTCATCAAAAATTACGGACCCGTTGATGGTGGGAATTCCCGATTTATTACCCCCGTCTTCAATTCCTTTCACCACACCGCTCATGATGCGCCGGGGATGGAGCTGTCCGGGCAGGAGCTTACCAGGATGATCCGGATTTCCAAAACAGAGGACATCGGTATTGAATAGCAATCTGGATCCACCGATGCCTGTCCCCAGGGGATCCCGGTTCACCCCCACAATACCGGTCAGGGCTCCTCCGTAAGGATCCAAAGCCGAGGGGGAGTTGTGAGTTTCCACCTTCCAGATGAAGCAGGAATCCTCATTGATCCGGACCACACCGGCATTATCTGTAAAAACCTTCAGTAGCCAGGGATTACCTGCTTTTTCAAAGCGTTTCCGGATGATATCGGTAGATTTTCGAATATAGGTTTTAAAGAGAGAATCAATAATTTCATCCTGATCTTTCTCTTCATCCCGGAAATGAATCCGGGCATTGAATTCCTTGTGTTTACAGTGTTCGGACCAGGTCTGCCCCAGAATTTCCAGTTCACAATCGGTGGGATTTTCATCGAGTCCCGCCTTTTTCCGGGCCGTCCGTACATCCTCCCGCTTAAAATAGTTCCGGATGGCCTTCATCTCGTCCAGGTTCAGAGAGAGCAACATTTCCGACGAGAGCCGGAGCAGTTCATCATCCTCACGATTCACGGGAATAGTCCGGATTTCAGCCCGGGATTCCATGCGCACATTCGGCACATACGTGATGGGTTCATCCACAGGACCTGCATCAAAATAGTTAATAAGGGGATTGCCCAGAAGTTCTTCTCCCAGTGTGATGAGATCCTTTTGGGCTAGTGGTTTTTCAAAATAAAAGAGATCCGCCGTATAAATCTGCTGGATATGGGTGGAAAATTCCCGGTTCAGGGTATCGCCCAGGGCTTTTTGAGCCGAGATGCCTTCGTCATCCGTCACCCCGGGACGTTTGGCAATCAACAATTTGCGTGTAAATTTCTCTGCAGGGTAAAAGGTGCCGATATATACATCCTGTATCACCGGATCCCGGAGGACTGATTCGGCAAAGAGTCGGATTTCTTCAGGGGATATATCCAGCCGGACGGTAAAAAGTCTGGAGGATTTCACCCGGCCCGTATCCAGGTTCAGATAGCGTGTGGCGGAATGTTTTACCCACTCGCCGGTGACATCTCTGATTGTTTCTTTCAGGATGAGTTGGATAAAATACGTCTGTGGCACAAAAGGCTCCTTTACCTTAGGGGATACTCAAGCTGTTGGGGATCGTTGCCCCGGGAGATGATGCGAATGCGCGGTTCGGTGACAATATATCCTGCCTGCTGGACGGGGTATTCATATTTTTTTTCCGCCAACTCATTCAGGGCGGAATAGGCGTGTTCATCCGTCACCAGAAGCATGCCATTTCCCATATTCCACAGGCGGTAGGCCGTTTCTTCGGGGACGGTCCCTAGTTCCTGGATCTTTTTCATCACGGGGGGGGGATCAAAAAGCCGGTTTAGTTCCGCCCCATAGCCGGAACTTTTCAACACCCGGGCAAAATTTTCGCCGATCCCTCCGCCAGTGATATGGGCAATGCCGTACAGGGGAATACGGGCGGTGATCAAATCGGTAATCAGGGGGGCAAAAATCCGGGAAGGGGTTAAAAGGACCTCTCCCCAGCTTTGCTGACCGGAGTAAGGCTGTACATGCCACTCAGGTCCGAAGTTCTTGTGCATGACATGCCGGATCAGGGAAAATCCGTTGCTCCGGAAACCCCGGGAAGCCAGGGAGACCACAATCTGGCCGGGACGGATATTGGAGCCATCAATCAGTTCAGCCCCCTCGGGAATGAGTCCCGTCGCCGTGGAGCACCAGTTAAAGTGCATACGGTCTCCATATCCGCCAATCCTGTTTCCCAGTTCGGCAATTTCGCCACCGGTGACGGTGATCCGGGCAATTTTCGCCGCGTTATAGAGTCCCCGCATCAGGCTGTCCACTATGTCATGATCCAGGTGATCCACATCCAGAATATTGGAAAGATTCACGGCTTCAATGCCATTAGCTGCCAGGTCGTCGGCGGTCATAGCCACCAGGTCGAATCCCAGAGTATTATAGATACCGGTCCGCTCGGCCAGTTCGATTTTCGTCCCGATTCCATCGGACGAAATTCCAACTTTTACCCCGCGGTAATCCATCACATTGGAAAAAGTCCCGTCCACCGTCAACACGGGATTCCCTGATCCCGGGGCACGATGGGTAAAACTTTTTTTTGCCCAGGAATAAGCGGTGCGGGAGCATTGATTTCCAAGATCGATATCAATGCCACTTTTGATGGATTCAGCCATGCGATCCTCTATGTCAGTTGGGAATTTTTTGTGTTGCGCGTCTCTTTGTCTTCACGGCGGGAAATTCCCGTTTTTTTTCTTAAAATGCAATGAAAACGTTTAAACTTTTAAACATTGGGACGTTGTTTAGTGGACAGTCGGCAGTGGCGAGGGGATTGGGGAGATTGAGGAGATTGATTGGATTGCTTGCCCTGTGAAATGAGGGTAGCGTATTTCACAGGGGATTGATTGGATTGATTTGATTGATTTGATTGATTCGATTGATTCGATTGATTCGATTGATTCGATTGATTCGATTGATTCAATTGATTCTTGATTATTGATCTTAGGATGAGATTATTAGGGAAATCTGATATATTATTTTGATTAGGTGACGCCCCCCACCCCGGGGGTAAAATACACTGAAATGCGATGTGAAGCAAGATAATAATGTTAATCGTATATATGTCTATTTAATTTACTTAATGAATCAAATACAGTTATCATTTATGCTTTGCGGCAGTTGTATCAAGATATGAGCTTATGAGAAATAATTAACTTGAACGCTGCGCAGCAGCGGTTAAACACCGAACGCAGGGAGGTGTTTGAATCCTCTTGTCATACGTCACACAGAAAACACATGAACTGTAACCACTTACAGTCCCTCCCCTCAAAGAAAAATAAGATAAGGATAGAACCGTGAAACGAAACATAAAAATGTTACTGATAATTCTGATGATGACAGGAGGGTTGTTTGCAATGGATGATATGAATGTATATGCTTTTGAAGTTAAAACGGCGTCAGGGGAGATATTTCCTCTGGATCAATTTAAAGGAAAGGTGCTAATGCTTGTGAATGTAGCCAGCAAATGCGGGTTTACGCCACAATACGAGGATTTGCAGAAGCTGTATGAGGATTACAAGGACAAAGGACTTGTGATTCTGGGATTTCCGGCCAACAATTTCATGAACCAGGAACCGGGGAGTAACGAGGAGATTCAGGAATTCTGCCAAGTCAATTACGGCGTGACCTTTCCGGTCCTGGCCAAGATATCCGTCAAGGGTAGGGACATACACCCCCTCTATGGCTGGCTGACGGACAAGAAGATCCATCCCGAAACGGGAGGCAGTATCGGCTGGAATTTTACCAAATTCCTTGTAGACACAAACGGAAACGTGTCCGCCCGGTATGCATCCCGCGTGAATCCGCGTTCCGATGAGGTCATCCAAAAAATTGAAAACCTTTTGGAGGAAAAATGACGGTATATGAAGCCATCCAACGCCGCAGATCGTACAGGCATCTGGAAAAAGTAGAGATCACAGATGACATCATCGAAAAACTGTCCAAAGCAGCCCAACTTGCTCCCTCCTGTTTCAATAAACAGCCCTGGCGCTATGTTTTTGTGAGGGATCCGGAAAAACTCAAAGCCCTTCACGAGGTTTATACCAAAGGCAATGAGTGGATCCATAACGGGTCCCTGGTCATCGTAGTCACGGCCCGAAAAGAGGATGACTGTGTGGTGGGTTCACAGGAGTATTACCAATTTGACACAGGCCTGTCTGTCGGGCAACTTTTGCTTCAGGCTACGGAACTGGGACTCACAGCCCATCCCATCGCCGGATTCAGTCCGGAAAAAACCCGAAAAGTCCTCCATATCCCCGAGGATTACGAGGTCATCACCCTGATCATCGTAGGGAAAAAGGCGGCGGGAAGCCCGGATGAACCGGCCATGCCTCGAAAAGATCTGAAAGAGATTATATTTCATGATACATTCTTATAGATGAGTGACGCGTGACACGTAACGAGTAACGAGAGGAAGTGACGCGTGACGAGAGGAAGTGACGCGTGACGCGTGACATGTGACGCGTAGGTTTAGGGGACAAGCTATTATGGACAGGAAAGATATCGGATCAGGCCAATAGTCCTGTTTTTGATTTCAAGTGATTATTCCAAACTATTTTATACAATTAACTAAATTATACTAATAAATAATACACTAAACAAAAATTATCCCACAAAAACCACTCGTCACTCGTCACTCAATAATCATCGTGCGGTTTCTTCGGCAATATCCATGAGAAGCCGTTCTGTATCTTCCCAGCCCAGGCAGGGGTCCGTAATGGACTGGCCGAACACCGTGCCACTGGATTCCTGTCGACCACCGACAAGATAACTTTCGATCATGAGTCCTTTAATGATTTTTTTTAGTTCCGGGTTATGGTGTCGACTCTGCATCACTTCCCGGGCAATCCGGGGTTGTTCTTCATAACGTTTATTGGAATTATCGTGGTTCACATCCACGATGAGAGAGGGATTTTTCAGTTCCTGCTTCAGATAGAGATGGCTGATCCGGAGCAGATCTTCGTAGTGATAATTCGGCACCCGGATGCCAGAAGGATCCACGGCTCCCCGGAGCACCCCATGGGCCAGGGGATTGCCATCTGTCCGGACCTCCTTATTGTTATAGACAAACACGTGTGAATGTTGGGCAGCATAGATGGATTCCAGCATCACCCGGACTTCCCCGGATGTGGGATTTTTCATTCCCACCGGGATATCCAGTCCGCTTACCGTCAGCCGGTGCTGCTGATTGGCCACCGATCGTGCTCCGATGGCCACATAAGAAAGGAGATCCTCCACAAAGGGATAATTCCCCGGATAGAGCATTTCATCGGCGGCGGACAGGTGTGATTCTTCCATAGCCCGGATATGCATGGCGCGCAGGGTCTTAATCCCCTCTACAATATTGGGTTTTGCCGTGGGATTGGGCTGATGGAGCATCCCTTTGTAGCCGGTCCCCAGGGTCCGGGGCTTGTTGGTATAAATGCGGGGAATCAACAGCAGGGTATCCCGGACCTTTTCCTGAACACGAGCCAGTCTGGACACATATTCACAGACTGCATCCGGATCGTGGGCGGAGCATGGGCCCACAATCACAAGAAAAGCGGATGATTCACCCCGGATAATTCGGGACACCGCCTCATCCCTCTCCTTTTTCACCTTTTTCAGGGGTTCCGGCAAGGGAAGCTCCTGAAGCATCTCTTCCGCTTTGGGAAGATCCTGTATGATATGGAAGGCCATCTTTACCTCGTAAATTAGTGGAATATACTTATTATGCTTAAAGGTTTAAAGGTTTAAACGATGAAAGGTTACTACCCGATCTGTGAAAAAGTACAGTTTACCTGACACAACCGACAATCCCCCAATCAAATTAATCTATTCCATCAAATCCCCCGTCAAATATCCAAATACATTGAGTCCTTTTCACGGGGCAGGCAATCACCATCTAGAAGTTAGAAGTTAGAATTTGGCGTCGCTACGCTCCTGGTGTGTCAATCAAACCAATCCCCTGTGAAATACGCTACCCTCATTTCACAGGGCAAGCAATCCA
>JASGMP010000075.1 GCA_030156395.1 Fidelibacterota bacterium | reverse complement strand
GTCAGGGCGCTTTAGCGTCCTTTTCATACGAAGCAATGTTGTTTATATTGTCGTAAGTTTCATATTGCTTGATCGTTTTTTTATACTTATGATGTTCAAATTGCTTATTTATGTAATTATATATTTTTTGGTAATTCTCTGGTGATACAGTAAAAACCCCATATCCTCTCTGCCATTTTAATTTTTCATCAAATCCATATCGGCTGTTATAAAAATAAGATGTAGCACCCTTTATATTTCCTATGGCTTTTGCAACACTAGTCCGTGGAGAAATATATATCAATAAATGTACGTGATTTTCTATTCCTCCGATACAATGTAAATAGTAACCATTTTTTTTACATATACTCAGAATAAAATCATAAATGATGTTTTTCCGCTCTTCTGTGATAAATTGACGATTATATTTTGTTCTAAATACAACATGATATAATATTGATTTGTAAGTTTTTCCAGTCATACAAATAAAATAGAGAATAATAACAAACATATCAACATAATTCAATATAAATAATATGAATAAATAATGGATATTTATATTCTTTGTTTTTTCAAGTGATGCCTGCGTGGGACGGGAGACACCATTTATGGTGTCGGGGTGATGGAGGATATCCGTCAAGTATAGTGTGTAGCCAGATGTTTGTGATCGACAGGATAATCCTGTCGATTATTGTCGATGTTTGTAAGCGGCGGGATAAGTCTTTCGTTTGTTGCAGATGTTTTTTATAACCGACGGGATAAGTCTTTCGTTTGTTGCAGATGTTTTTTATAACCGACGGGATAAGTCTTTCGTTTGTTGCAGATGTTTTTTATAACCGACGGGATAAGTATTTCGTTTGTTGCAGATGTTTTTTATAACCGACGCGATAAATCTTTCGTTTGTTGCAGATGTTTTTTATAACCGACGGGATAAATCCCGTCGTTAATTGGGACAAGCATCCTGAAGGATGCTCATCTGCTGTGCCGGATAAGGGTCAAGGCGCTTTAGCGTCCTTTTCACAACAAGAGATACCATTTATGGTGCCGGGGTGATAGAGAAAGAAGTGTTCAGTTTTCATTTCAATTCTCCCCCCAATCCCCTAAATTCAAGCCGTTAAAAAAAGAAGGATCTTCATGAAACAATCCACCCGCAAATTCCTCATGGATTATTCCATCCCAGAAGAGATTGCCAACGCCATTACTCACGGTATCGGTGCGCTGTTAAGCATTGCCGGACTGGTGATTTTGATTGTAAAAGCAGTCCGGGAAGGGACAGCCTGGCATGTGACCAGCTATACGATCTTCGGTGTCAGTATGGTTTTGCTCTATCTCATGTCCACCCTCTACCACAGTCTGCACGGGGCCGGTGCCCGAAATGTCTTCGCCCGCTTGGATCATGCCTCCATTTTTGTCCTGATTGCCGGAACCTATACCCCCTATACCCTGACGGTCCTCCGGGGCCCCCTGGGATGGGCGATTTTTGGACTGGTTTGGGGGATTGCCATTGTGGGAATCGTGTTGAAAGCCATCTATCTGGATAAATACCATATGGCGTCTACTTGGATATATCTGGCCATGGGATGGATGATCCTTATTGCAGGTCCCAACCTTTTCCGCCTCCTCCCCCACCAAAGTCTGGTTTACCTAATCATCGGCGGGGTCTTCTACTCTGTGGGCTATATTTTCTATCGTATGAAACACGTCGCATGGACCCACCCCATCTGGCACCTGTTCGTTATGGCCGGAACATTCTTTCATTTTCTCTCGGTCCTTAATCTTACCTCCTGACGATTCTCAATCAACGCCTTTTAAATCCTCCTTTATAAAACGGATTTTCATCCGGCTTCTGTTTGACCCGACGTAATTATTCAATAAATTACACGTCTTTGAAATGCAGGCAGAGGGAGGTGATTTTATGACGGAAAAAGAATTGATTTTACGTAAGAGCATCCAAGACTATGTAATGATTCTGGTGGGGTCTTTACTCATGGCCGTGGCCTTTATGCTCTTCCTTATCCCCAATAAAGTCAATGCCGGTGGCGTTTCGGGAATTGCAACCATCCTCTATCATACCTTTCATATTCCAGCCGGCCTGACCATGCTGGTGACCAATATTCCCCTCTTTCTGATGGGGCTCTATTTTTTTGGGAAAAAGTTTGGTTTAAAAACCGTGACAGGCATTGTGGCATCCTCTGCCTTTTCCGATTTGATTGATAAAGGACTGGGCTGGGGTGCCCTGACAGACAATAAACTGCTGGCGACCGTCTATGGCGGACTCATATTGGGGGTGGGACTGGGAATTATTTTCCGGGGCCGGGGGACAACCGGCGGCAGTGATATTGTCGCCCGCATTATCAATAAGTTTACCCATATCAGCCTGGGCTGGTCTTTCATGATCGTGGATACAGGCATTATCATCCTGACGGGACTTGTTTTCGAGGATGTGGAACTGGTCCTCTTCTGTCTGATCTCCCTGGCCATCAGCTCAAAAGTAGTGGATGTGATGGTGGAAGGACTCATGTCCGAAAAAGCTATCATGATTATCAGTGATGCCTGGCATGATATCGCCCAGCGAATTATGCAGGAGGTCCACCGGGGCGTGACGGGACTCGATTCCCATGGCATGTATACGGATAAGGAACGGAGAACCCTCTACACGGTGGTGGCTACCCGGCAGGTGGAAGAAATCCGGCGCATTGTCCGGCAAATCGACCCCAATGCCTTTATGATTATTTCCAATGTGGCGATTCTCCAGGGCGAAGGATTCAGAGACAGAACCATTTTGAATGAGTAATTACCCATTTCCCTAAAAAGCCCCATTTTAACTGTTCTGCCAGATTCCCCCGTGCTCTTTTCCCTTTTTTGTGTTATTTTTTAAAGGTTATTTAGAAACTAAACCGAACGAGATAAAAGGAGAACGCAACAATGCGTCATTTTTCACGATTTTTTATATTCTTGCTGCCTTTAACCCTGCTATTTGCCCAGGATCCGGTGAATGAGGAGTTCCGGGCAACATGGGTCATTACCTGGAACGCCTACAGCGGTAACCTGAGTACGGAACAGCTGAAGGCAAGAACCCGGGAAATTCTGGATAATCACAAAAAGGCTAATATGAATGCAGTCCTTTGGCAGGTCCGCCAAAGCGGAACATCCTACTATAATTCACCGTATGAGCCCTGGGGTTACTACCTGGGCTACAAAGATCCGGGGTACGATCCCCTGGAATATGCCATCCAGGAAGCCCACAAGCGGGGCATCGAACTCCATGCCTGGTTTAATGTTTTCAACACAAGCAGCGACCGTCCCGGTACCCCGGCGGCGGAACATCCGGAATGGGTCTGTAGGGATGCCGACGGCAATCCCATGACGGAGAATTTTTGTCTTTCACCAGGACTCGAAGCCGTCCGGGAATATACCCGGGATGTGGTCATGGATATTGTCAATCGTTACGATATTGACGGTATGCATTATGATTACATCCGATGGAATGAATACAGCAGCAAAACCGTGAGTTTGGGGGGAGAAGAACCTTTTGACGGCCAGTTTTCACCGGAAATCATCGAGGGAATGACCAAAGGATCCCGCTATCTGTATGATATTGAACACCCTTACAGCGCCGGTGTGCCGGACAGCCTTCCTGGGATTCCCTATGCTTCCTGGGAAAGTTACTGGCGCCACAGTGTAGATCAATTTGTCGAAATGGTTCATGACTCGGTGCAAAAGGTGAAACCCTGGGTCCGGGTCAGTGCGGCGGCCCTGGGGCGTTATAAAAAGTGGTCCGGTTACTATTCCGTGTACCAGGATGCGGCAAAATGGTTCAATGAGGGCTGGGTGGATCAATTGACACCCATGCACTATCACTGGACAACTGCCGATGGGTTTATCACGGCTTTAACGACAGACTGGGAACCGGAAATCCAGCCGGGAATTGCCGCGGGACGCTTTTATTCTGTAGGACCCGGAAGCTATAATTTTGGGTCTGCCTGGAATAATCACCCCACTATCGTGGAAGCCTGCCGGCAGCTGAACTGGGTGGATGGGTTTCAGTTTTTCAGCTATGGAAGCTGGCAGGATATGCTCTACTGGGAAGAAGCCGGTGAAACCTTTTTTAGCCGGAAAACCCGCATGAAACCCCTTACCTTTATCTCAACGGAAGCCCCGGAATATATGCCCCTGGTGATCCTGACCAGGCAGGACGACATGAGCTATGCCGTTTCCATGGATCTTCCCGAAAGTATTACCGATCCCTACTGGCTTGTGATTTACCGGACCGAATCTGCTACGCAAAACCCCGATGTGGATGACATTGTAGGGATGACCTATGCCCCAACACCGTTCACCATTCAGGAATCCTTTGACGGAACCCAGTTGTTTTCAGGAAAATACGGGTATTACGGCATTGCCTATAACCGCTATTGGAATCCCTCACCTGTCTCCGAAATTGCTTATACCGATTCCATTATCTCCTATCCACCCATCGTTAAATCCTGTTCCGTGGCAGACGGGGATACGGTTTCTATCAATACCACCATTGAATTTGAGTTTTCCAAACGGATGGATCCGGCGGTTTTTGAGGAAAAAATCACGATTGTGCCGGAACCACCGGCTATGAATTTCAGATGGGACCGCCCAAACTGGCTCTCCGGCGGCCGGAATGTGACCCTCTCATTCACATCCAATCTGGAAAATGATGTGCAATATACCCTCACACTCCCCGGGGATATCACCGATGCCGCCGGCATGCCCCTGGATGGCAACGGAGACCAGACCGGGGGAGATGCCTGGGAAATCAGTTTCCGGACAGATCTGCGGGATGATATACCGCCTGTCCTCATCAGTACACATCCCGCCGGTACCCTTCCCCTCATCGATTTAACAGAACCGGTAGCCTTTTATTTCAACGAAGATCTGGATCCCGCCAGTGTGAACCCGGAACGGATCACCGTCACTACAGACGGCATCCATATCTCGAAAGATGCGGTTTTAACACCCTGGAAAGAGGGAACGGTCCTCAGTGTCAGGCCCTATTCCCGCCTGGTTTCCAACGCCTCCTTCATGGTAACTTTGGCTCCCGGCGTTTCAGATACCATGGGGAACGCCATCGATGAACCCATTACCTTTACCTGTCACACAAAAGATTATTACTATCATGATTTGAAAATACTGGAAGATTTTATGGGAGAAGGGGACTGGAGAGATCCCACGTATTCGGGGTCAACCGCAGGGGTTTTACCCACCGGATCTTCCTTTAATAAATCCTCCGAAGATAATTATCTCCCCGGTTCGGCTTATGAAGCAGAGAACCGGCGATCGGGACGGCTGATCTACCAGTGGGATATGGAATCCACGGAAGGCTGGCTTCTCCGAGAACACATTGCGTCCAGTCCGCCGACCCAGATCCCCATCGATACTTCCTGGACGCTCCAGGCTTATGTTTTTGGGGATAGCAGCATGAATTTGTTTCGTTTCTCCCTGTATGAAACCGGGGGGGATGCCATTGCGGAAGTGTCCAGGTGGGATACTATTAACTGGATCGGCTGGAAATTACTGGAGTGGGATCTGGGCGATCCTGCACAGATTGGCAGTTGGCCCGAAGTGGCGAATGGTACCATGGATGGCACATCCTACTGCCTGGAAAGTTTTCAGTTGACCCGGACCGATAACAGTGCCGAATCGGGCATGATCTGGCTGGATGATTTCCGCCTGGTGAAAAAAACACCCGGACAAGCACCGCCCAATCAGCCGCCGGTGATCGAGAGTATTCCCGATACATCCGTGGAACAGGGCAAAAGTCTGCGCCTTTTTGTCTTTTTTGAGGATCCCAACCCGGGTGATACCCACCGCTTTATGTGTGAATCTGATACAGCCGATGTGTGGTTCCGGATTATGGGACACACCTCGGGAGAACGGATCTACATCCGGACCAGCGAAACCTTTGCCGGACAGGCCAACATTCGCATCATAGTCCGGGATATGGGTGTCGGTGAACTGGCCGATACCACGGAGTTTGTGCTTACAGTAACACCTGTGACCGCCGTGAAAAATCCCGGCATTCCCCGGGAATTTGCCCTCCATGGGAATTATCCCAATCCCTTTAACCCCGTGACCACCATCCGCTTTGATGTCCCCGAACAGCGGCATATCCGCCTGGCTGTATATGATATCCGGGGTGCCCTCGTGACCGAACTGGTAAATGGGATTCAGTTTCCCGGAATCCATGAGGTGATATTTGATGGATCCCGCTATGCTTCCGGACTCTACCTTCTTTACTTCCAGGCAGGGGATGTGTCGGATGTTAAACGGATGATTCTGATCAAATAGGAAGGTTTTTTTGCTGTAAAGGAAAAGGGAAACTTCATAAAAAAAACCGGAGAAGAGTGATGAAACGTATTCTTCTGTTACTGATTCTCATTACAACATGTCTCTTTGCCGGAGACACCCTCCGCTTTGCCTGGATGTCGGACACACATACCAGTAGTGAATCCGGACAACGGGATCTTGCCCGGGCAGTCCGGGATATCAACAGCCGGGATGACCTGGATTTTGTCATCGTTTCCGGCGATCTGACTGATTATGATTTTCCCGGCCATATTGCCCGGGCGAAAGAACTCCTGGACAGTCTGAATCTCAACTACCTGGCGATTCCCGGAAACCACGAATACAAGTGGACCTACAGCGCCGGGGAAGAGTATCTCCGGGTTTTTGGCTATGACCGTTTCAATGAGAAAATTGATGGTTTCCGTTTTATCGGTTTTCACCAAGGACCCCTTCTTCGCATGGGGGATGGCTTTGTGGCCCCCAAAGATGTGCAATGGCTCCGGGAACAGATCAAGACTGCCCCGGAAAATGAAAAAATCATCGTGATCACACACTATCCCATTGATGAATCAGTCCGGAATTACCGGGACATTTTGGAAATCCTCCGGACCCGAAATGTCCAGGCCATCCTCCATGGGCATCACCATCACAATGCTGTGGCAAATTACGGTGGCATTCCGGGAATCCTGGGCAGGTCTACCCTGGCACGGAATGATGCGGGAGGATACAACATCGTGACCCTCACAGAGGATTCCCTCATCGTACAGGAAAAGGTCACCGGTGGTGAATTGAAAGCACCCTGGCATTCCATGGCACTTCGGGATGAACGAAAAAGTGATTATGAACCCATAGAACCGGCAGATTATTCCGTCAATGACAAATATCCCCAGGTGGAAGCCCTGTGGATGAAGGAATTGAATTGCCTCATAGCCGGTGGACCGGCGGTGACCCACTCCCGGGTAATTGTTGGACTCAATAACGGGGATGTGGTGGCGCTGAAACGGCGGAACGGGAAGGAGCTGTGGCGTTTCCATACGGGCGGGCCTGTTTTGGGGACACCTGTCATTGAAGGCAGTGTGGTCGTTGTGGCATCCGCTGACTCCTGCGTGTACGGTATTCACCTGAGAAAAGGTAAAGCCTTGTGGAAAGTGAAAGGGGAGATGCCCTTTGTCTCCTCTGCCGCAGTCAGGGACGGGAATGCCTATATCGGTGGCAGTGATGGGAAAATACGTTGCATCAATATTTCAGACGGAACGGTAAACTGGACCTATGATGGGGTGAAACAATATATTGAAGCCACACCGGCGGTCACCCGGGAGCATGTGATTGTCGGCGCCTGGGACCGCCATCTGTATGCTCTGGACCGTTTTACAGGCAAGTTGGACTGGAAATGGGCGGGCCCCATGGCCGGTGTTCTCTATTCGCCTGCCGTATGCCAGCCGGTTATATCCAACGGTGTGGTCTTTATTGTGGCACCGGACCGGGTGATGACAGCCCTGGATGAAAACACCGGGGAGGTCATCTGGCGGACCGCCGAGCACATGGTACGGGAAAGTATCGGGATCTCGGAAGACAAAACACGGGTCTATGCCCGGACCATGCAGGATTCGGTGGTGTGCATGGATGCCACGGCCATGGAACCGGTCACCCTGTGGAAAACCTTTGGTGGATTCGGGTATGATATCGGCATGGCGCCGCCGGTTGAAAAAGACGGCGTGCTTTTTTATCCCACCCAGAGAGGAGAAATCCATGCCATGGATCCCCTGACGGGAAAAATCCTCTGGAAACACCGCCTGAGTACGGCTTTGGTGAATCCCATTTTCCCCCGGAGCGATGACGATCTGGTGGTGACCACCATGGATGGCAAAGTCGCCAGAGTGATTGTGAAATGACCCGGACACCCACCCAACCCCTCACTCAAATCGAATGTCCCCTCTGCGGGAATCCCGAAAGTTTTGATGTCATGCGGGTTCAGGACTGGCTGGTGACCCAAAACTGGTTCACGCTCATGGAGTGTCCACGTTGTACCGGCCGTTTTATCCAGCCTTTCCCCCGGGAGGATGAACTCCCGGCCTATTATCAGTCCGAAGCCTACATTTCACACACCGATACCAAAAAGGGACTCATCAACCGGCTGTATCGCCTGGCCCGGAAAAAAACCCTCCGTTCCAAACGGCGCCGGATTGAAAAAGCCAGCGGTTTAAAAAAGGGGAAACTCCTGGATATCGGCGCGGCGACGGGACACTTTCTCCATACGATGCAAAAGGCAGGATGGGATGTTTGCGGTGTAGAGCCGGATGAAAGTGCCCGGAAACGGGCCAAAGATCATTTCGGACTCACAATATTCCCTCAGGAGGATTTGAAGGCGCTTACGGAACGCACCTTTGATGTGATCACCCTGTGGCATGTTCTGGAACATATTCACGATTTGCATGGCACCCTGGAGCACATCAGGCGCCTGTTGAAACCTTCCGGGATACTGGTCGTAGCCGTGCCGAATTACCTGAGTTACGATGCCCGGTATTATGGAAAACACTGGGCAGCCTGGGATCCGCCGAGACACCTGTATCATTTTACGCCGAAAGCCATGAAACAGCTCATGACATCCCACAAACTCCGGATTACATCCCAAAAGCGTATGCCTTTGGACAGTTTTTACATCTCCCTCCTCAGCGAAAAAATCCACAAGCACAATTCACCCATTCGGGGACTGACAATAGGAAAAATCTCCTGGTTAAAATCCCTCTTTCAGCCGGAAAAATGTTCGTCAATTACATATTTTGGGAGAGTTGAGAGTAGAGAGTAGAAAGTGAGAGTTTTGAGT
>JASGMP010000074.1 GCA_030156395.1 Fidelibacterota bacterium | reverse complement strand
CAGAATAAGTACCGTGAAAAGAATTCTCTTTAGCAATTCGTGAATCTTGAAAACGTATTTCAGAATCTGGATCATAATTCTATATCCTGTCAGCCGGCTTTTTCTATTTTTTCTTTGGCTGTGGCACTAAATGCATCCACTGTAATAGTAAAGGCTTTATCCACTTCACCCACCCCAAGTATTTTCACCGGTTTATCTTCCTTTTTCACCAATCCGTTCGCTTTCAGAACCGCTGCATTAATCTCTTCAGTTTCCAGCATATTCAGGTCTTTCAGATTCACAATCTGAAATTCCTGGCGGAATTTATCATTGGAAAATCCTCGTTTGGGAACCCGGCGCTGAAGGGGCATCTGTCCACCTTCAAACCAACTGTAGTGTTTTGCACCGGAGCGGGATTTTTGTCCATTGGATCCACGTCCGGCTGTACAGCCGTTTCCGGAGCCGATGCCGCGGCCGCGGCGTTTTGTGTTTTTTCGGGACCCTTTTGCAGGTTTGAGTGTCGATAAAATCATGATTCTTCAACCTCCTCGACTTCAACCAGATGTGAGACCTGAGCGATCATTCCGCGGGTGGAACCATTATCAGGAAGAAGAACGGTTTTATGAAGTTTTCCAAGTCCCATGGCTTCAATCGTCCGGGTTGTCCGTTCGCGATAACCAATGGTGCTTTTTATCTGAGTCACTTTGAGTTTCTTTTCTTTTTTCCTAGCCATCTCAGTTAAATACCTCCTGTACCGTAATACCCCGCCTTTTGGCCACCATATAGGGATCTTCCAATTCTGCAAGGGCATTCATGGTTGCTTTGATGACATTATGAGAGTTGGCACTGCCGATGGATTTGGCCAGGATATCATGGACACCGACCTGTTCCATGATCGCACGGACCGGTCCGCCTGCAATAATTCCGGTACCGGGAGAAGCCGGTTTCAACACAACACGGGCAGCACCATAGCGACCGATTATCTCATAAGGAATCGTTCCTTTGAGAACGGGGACCCGAATAATATTCTTTTTGGCATCTTCCCGGCCTTTATTGATGGCATCGATCACCTGGTTTGCCTTTCCAAGTCCTACACCCACATGTCCGTTGCCGTCACCGACGACCACAATAGCATTAAAACGGAAGCGGCGGCCACCGGTAATCACCTTGGCAACACGATTTATCTTGACGACCTTCTCGTCCCGTAATTCCAACTCAGCAGGATTGATTGACTTTTTCAAATGCAAGACAATACTCCTTCTTTAGAATTTCAATCCGGCTTCACGACTGGCTTCAGCCAACGCTTTGACCCGACCGTGATAAATATATCCGTTCCGGTCAAAAACCACCGTTTCGATTTTTTGTTTTTTTGCAAGTTCGGCAATCTGTTTGCCCACTTCTACACTCATTTCTGTTTTGGATTTGGATGCGAGTTTGTCTTTATTCGCTTTGGAGCAGGAAATCGCATGGACCAAAACCTGGTTATTGATATCATCAATAATCTGAGCGGAGATATGCCGGTTACTTCTGAAGACAACCAGTCTGGGCCGCTCGGGTGTACCGAAAACCTTTTTACGGATTCGTGCCTTTTTCCGGTATCGGATTTCATTTCGATTTACATTTTTTTTCATAATCCAGTGTCCCTTACTTCTTGATCGTCTTTCCGGCTTTCCGGTGGATCATTTCGCCCACATAGCGTATCCCTTTACCTTTATAGGGTTCGGGGGGACGGAAAGAGCGAATCTGGGCCGAAACTGCCCCTACTTTTTGTTTGTCGATGCCGGATACCGTAATGATATTCCCTCGTCCGACCTCAAAAGAGATTCCGTCCGGAGGTTCGATCAAAATCTGATGAGAATATCCCAGTGTTAAGAGTAAATTTTTCCCCCGAAGTTCAGCGGAATAGCCCACACCCTGGATTTCGAGCTGTCTTGAATATCCTTCAACGACACCCGTTACCATGTTTTGAATCAGGGACCGTGTCAATCCGTGAAGGGACTTGTGGACCCTGGAATCAGACGGGCGGGTGACTACAATTGTATGGTCCTTCAGTGCGACTGTCATTTCGGGATGATAATTCAGCGTCAGTTCACCTTTGGGTCCTTTGATAGAGAGAATCCCATTGGCAATATTCGCTTTGACATTTTCAGGTACCGGAATTGGGTTTTTACCGATTCGTGACATAAGTAGTTCCCTTCTTACCAGATTTTACAAAGATACTCACCGCCGATACCCTTTTCCCGGGCTTCTTTGTCGGTCAGTACCCCCTGTGAGGTTGAGAGAATTCCAATTCCAAGTCCATTTCGGACCCGGGGAATTTCCAGGGCTTTCACATAAATCCGCCGCCCTGGCTTACTAACCCGTTCGAGTCCGTATAAAACCGGTCGGCCATCGCTCAGATATTTCAGATAAAGCCGTAGTATCCCCTGTTTCCCATCCTCTATAAGGATGAAATCTTTAATGTAACCTTTTGTTTTCAAGATCAATGCAATCCGCGCTTTCAGCTTGCTTGCGGGAATTTCAACCCACCGGTGCTGAGCATTGGTTGCATTGCGAATGCGTGTTAAAAAATCTGCAATTGGATCAGTCATGGATCTTCCTTTTTACCAACTTGCTTTTGTTATTCCGGGAATTTCACCCTTCAAAGCCAGTTCGCGAAAACAAATACGACACAGGCCGAATTTACGGTAAACGGCTTTGGGCCGCCCACAAATACTGCATCGAGTATAAGCTCTTGTTGAGAACTTTGGTTTGCGCTTGGCTTTTGCGATCATGGATTTTTTTGCCATAGGAATCCTTATCCTTCTGTTTGTGTGGTACGACGTTTAAACGGGAAACCGAATGCTTTTAAAAGTTCATAACATTCATGGTCATTTTTGGCCGTGGTTGTTATGGTAATATTCATACCCCGCACGCGGTCCACTTTGTCATAATCAATTTCAGGAAAAATTACCTGTTCTTTCAGGCCGAATGTATAGTTTCCAAACCCGTCAAAGGCTTTGTCCGACAAGCCGTTAAAATCCCGGACCCGAGGAATGGTCACATTGATCAGACGGTCCAGAAATTCATACATATGGGCCCGTCTCAGGGTTACCCGTACCCCCACAGGATCACCTTCACGAATCTTGAAATTACTGATCGCTTTCTTGGCGCGGGTAACCACGGCATGTTGACCGGTAATCATTTCAAGATCTTTGACACAATTTTCAACCTGAGCGGGTTCTTCTTTCGCATTCCCCAATCCAACAGTCACGCTGATTTTATCCAGTCTGGGAACTTCCATGACATTTTCATAGCTGAAAGTCTTAGTCAGATAAGGGACTACCTCTTTTTGATACATGTCCTGTAATCTCGGAATCTTATTCATCGTCTTTATTTCCCTTCATCCACTTGTTCGCCCGTTTTCTTTCCATAACGGACACGGGATCCGTCAGCAAGTATCCGCTTTCCGGTACGGGTCGTCTGATTGTCCTGAATCAGCATCACATTGGATACATGAATCGGGGCCTCTTTTTCAACGATGCCGCCCTGTGGATTTTGCTGATTAGGCCGGGTGTGGCGTTTTATCAGGTTCACACCCTCAACGATCACACGGTTTCGTACCGGGAACACTTTGAGGATTTTCCCGGTTTTCCCCCGGTTTTTCCCTGTAATGACTTTAACGGTGTCATTTTTCTTTACATGCACGGAACTCTCCTTACAATACTTCAGGTGCCATTGAGACAATTTTCATATACTGTTTTTCACGCAGTTCACGGGCTACGGGACCAAAAATTCGGGTCCCGATGGGTTCACCCTGGGGGTTAATCAACACCGCTGCATTTTCGTCGAAGCGGATATAGGAACCATCCGGGCGACCCACTTCCTTTTTCGTGCGGACGATAACTGCCTGGGCTACATCACCCTTTTTGGCTGTTCCGCCGGGTATAGCCTGCTTAACAGCGACAACAATGACATCACCCACCGTTGCATACCGGCGGCGAGTTCCGCCCAGGACTTTAATGCACTGGACGACTTTCGCCCCAGAATTATCGGCAACCCGCAATTTGGATTCTACTTGTATCATCTCGCAATGCCTTTCTCAGTTTATACTTCGGGTTCACGGTCTATGATTTCAACAAGGCGCCATCTTTTGCGTTTGCTTAAAGGGCGTGTTTCAACGATACGGACCGTATCGCCGATGCGGCATTCGTTTTTTTCATCATGGGCCATGAACTTCACACTGCGTGTGATATACTTTCCGTAAACCGGATGTTTGATTTTTCGGCTAATCAGGACAGTCACGGATTTATCCATCTTATCGCTGACCACTTTGCCAATTCGGACTTTTTGATTTTTAGTGCTCATGCATCATTCCAGTTCTTAGCGCTTACCCAGTTCATATTCGCGCAATATGGTTTTCAGTTGGGCAATTTCTTTTTTTACCTTTTTAATTTGCAGAGGATTATCAAGTTGTTGCAGGGTAAGCTGAAACCGCAAGTTCATCAGTGCTTCCTCATTATCCCGCAATTTGATCACGGCTTCTTCCTGCGTGAGTTCTTTGAGTTCCATTTTTGACAACATGATTTATCCTCCTATTTCCCGGCGTGAAACCATTTTCGTCTTGATGGGAAGCTTATTGGAAGCCAGGCGAAAAGCCTCTTTAGCCATCTCTTCCGTCACTCCTTCCACTTCAAACAAAATCCGACCGGGCTTTACAACGGCTACCCAGAATTCGGGTCCGCCTTTCCCCTTCCCCATACGGGTCTCCAGAGGCTTTTTGCTCACGGGCTTGTGGGGGAAAATCCGAATCCACATTTTTCCGTGTTTACGAACTACACGGGAAATGGCAACACGTGCGGATTCAATCTGTCGGCTGGTAATCCAGGATGCTTCAAGGGCTTTCAATCCGTAATCTCCGTAATTCACTTCAGAACCCCGAAACGCGATTCCAGTTCTGCGTCCTCTGTGTTGCCGGCGATATTTTACCTTACGAGGCATTAACATGAGAAAAAATCTCCGTTCTTCGATTTAAATTGTGTTTACTTCACCGTTGCATATCCAGACTTTGACGCCGATACATCCGTAACTGGTGTTCGCCGTGACGGATGCATAGTCAATATCGGCACGGAGTGTGTGCAGGGGTACCCGTCCCTCACGGGCAGATTCAACACGGGCCATTTCTGCACCACCCAGGCGTCCTGAACACTGAATTCTGATACCTTCAGCGCCCATACGCATAGTACTTTGGATTGCACGTTTGATCGCACGTCTGAAAGAGACTTTTCTTTCAAGCTGCTGGGCAATGTTTTCACCTACCAGATATGCGTCCAATTCAGGCTTTTTAATTTCAACAATGTTTACCTGAACATCAGATTGTGTGAGTTTTCTAATCTCTTCTCTCAGCTGATCGACTTCTTTTCCCTTGGCGCCGATCACAATTCCGGGCCTGGATGTATGAATCGTTATGGTGATCAGCTTGGTTGTCCTTTGAATCTCCACCTTGGAGACACCACCTTTTGAGAGTCTTTTGGATACATACTTCCGAAGCATCAGATCTTCAGACAGTTTTCCGGCAAAATTTCTCTCGTCAAACCAGTTGGATAACCAGCTTTTGGTGATACCAAGACGAAATCCGTAGGGATGTGTTTTCTGACCCAATCTCTACTCCTTTTTTGTCGATGCCGTTTCAGCTGTTTCAGGAAGGCTAACTTTAATTGTCACATGGCTGGACCGTTTGCGAATCAAATAAGCCCTTCCCATAGATCTGGGCTGAATCCTGCGGGTTATCGGCCCTTTATCCACATACGCTTCCTTGATTATCAACGATTCAGGGTTGATTTTGCTTCCCTCATCCGAGTCGATATAATTGGACACCGCCGAACGGATGGTCCCTTCTACTATTTTCGCCGCCTTATTGGGCAAAAAATGAAGGGCATTCAACGCATGGTCCACACGTTTTCCTCGGACCAGATCCAGCATCGGCTTGATTTTCTTTGTACTGTGATGTACATATTTATTGACTGCGCGTGCTTCCATTAGGTACCCTGTCTTATCCGTTATTTTTTCTTGTCATGGCCACGATATGTCCTCGTCGGGGCAAATTCGCCTAACTTATGTCCTACCATGTTTTCCGTCACATATACCGGGATAAATTTCATCCCGTTATGAACAGCAAAGGTATATCCCACGAATTCCGGCGATATGGTGGTTCTCCGGGCCCAGGTTTTAATCACCTTCTTTTTGCCGGTCCCAGACATTTCCTCAATTTTTTCCAGAAGTTTTTTATCCACATAAGGACCTTTTTTCAGTGATCTTGTCATGTTTTATGGTTCCTTATTTTTTTCGCCTGGCCACGATATACTTATCGCTGCCTTTGTTCTTCTTACGTGTTTTATAACCTTTGGTCGGTTTACCCCAGGGAGTTCTGGGATGTCCGCCACCACTGGTTTTTCCTTCACCACCACCCATGGGATGGTCGATGGGATTCATGGCAACACCGCGAACTTTTGGGCGTTGACCGAGCCAGCGTTTCCGTCCGGCTTTTCCCAGGGATATGTTGGCATGTTCTTTATTTCCAACTTCTCCCACAGTGGCATAGCACCGATCCAGAATCATTCTCATTTCGCCGGAAGGGAGTTTCAAAGTGACATATTTTCCCTCTTTGGCCATGATCTGAACAGCCGCACCTGCTCCGCGGGCAATCTGTCCACCTTTACCAGGTTTCATTTCAATATTGTGAACAACCGTCCCCGATGGGATTTTGGACAACGGCAGAGAATTCCCCACCTTGATAGCCACATCTTCACCGGATATCACCTGGTCACCAATTTTAAGTCCCAATGGTGCCAGAATGTAACGCTTTTCACCGTCGGCATACTGCAAAAGGGCAATATCTGCAGACCGGTTGGGATCATATTCCAGAGCCACAATTTTTGCAGGAATGTTGTATTTATTCCGTTTGAAATCAATGATCCGGTATTGTCTTTTCTGACCGCCTCCCCGTCTCCGGACACTGATACGACCTTTACTGTTTCTGCCGCCGGAAGAAGGGTTTGCTTTTAACAGCTTTTTTTCCGGTTCCTTCTTTGTCAGGTGGCTGAAATCCAGTGTTGTCTTTGTCCGTAATCCGGGAGTATGCGGTTTGTACGTTTTAATCGGCATAGATCTTTTCCTTAAACAGCTGTTTCACCTTCAAAGAGGTCAATTCGTTCGTCAGGACGCAGGGTTACGATGGCCTTTTTCCAATGAGCTCTTCGTCCATTGGTCCGGATTACTTTGCCGCCACTGCGTACCGTCTGGGTTTTTGATTTGCCTTTTAGCCTTGCAACGGCCACTTTCTCCACGTGAACATTGAAGCGTTCTTCCACCGCATTCTTGATAGTCATTTTATTTGCAGCCATATCGACTTTGAAAGCGTACTTATGTTCCGTTTCAGACAGATATGTCATCTTTTCCGTGAGGAGTGGCCTGAGAATCACATGTCTTTCTTTTTCCACCTTACACCTATGCTTTCAATAATGTATTCAGTTTCTCGGTGGCACTCTTTTCCATCAAAAGCACGTCACAATCGAGAATGTCAAAGGTTGATACCCGTTCCACGGGAATGAGGTACACATTGGGCACATTCCGGCTTGCCAGATACAATTCATCGGAAATTTCTTCCACAAGAATGGTCAATTTTTTATCGGCAAGTTTCAGATTGTTCAGCAATTCCACAAATTCCCGGGTTTTGGGGCTTTCCACTTTAATTTCATCCACCACAACTACCCGATCATTTTTCAGCATGGTGGATAAAGCACTGCGTCTGGCAAGACGGCGGACCTTTTTATTGAGCTTTTGCGTATACAGATGCGGCTTGGGAGCAAAGGCTTTACCACCGCCGACCCAGATGGGTGAACGGTTACTCCCGGCACGGGCTGTTCCACGTCCCTTTTGCCGCCAGGGTTTCCGACCGCCTCCACTCACGTCTCCCCGGGTTTTTCCCTTATGTGTCCCCTGCCTCATATTGGCCAGTTCCGCCTGGACCGCTGCATGCATACAGTGTTCATTCGGTTCAATACCAAATACGTCCGGCGAGAGTTCCACTGTTGAGTTTAAAGGACTTCCGTCATTTTTCAGTACTTGTATTTTCATGTCCATCAATCCTCTAACTTCATAATGCGAATAATCCCGTTCCTCGCGCCTGGAACACTGCCTTTAACCAGCAACAGGTTCTTCTCCGTGTTTACTTCAACCACTCTCAGGTTTCGGATAGTGACGGTCTCGTTTCCCATCTGTCCTGCCATGCGCATCCCTTTCCACACTCTGGAGGGAGATGAACTGGCACCAATAGAACCAGGAGCCCTGAAACGGTCACTCTGACCATGGGTCTTCGGTCCCCCGCGGAAACCATGACGCTTCACGCCACCCTGGAATCCCTTTCCCTTGGATGTGCCGGTAACGGCGACGACATCACCGGGCTTGAAAATATCCACAGTGATTTCTGAACCGGTTTTCAGTCCGTCCGCTTCAAAATCACGAAACTCTTTCAATATTCTGAGCGCTTTACCACTCTTTTTCAAATGCCCAAGTCTGGGCTTATTCAAAACTTTTTCCCGGGCCTCTTCAAAACCAAGTTGTACTGCATTGTAACCGTCTTTATCCTGCGTTTTGATCTGTGTGACATAACACGGACCTGCTTCAATGACGGTTACAGGAATATTCCTGCCGTACTGGTCGAAGATTCGGGTTAATCCGATTTTTCGTCCTATGATTCCGTTCACCGTTTATACCTTTATCTCTATATCAACACCTGCAGGTAAGTCCAGTTTCATCAGTTCATCAATGGTTTTTGTAGTTGTATTCAATATTTCCACAATCCGTTTGTGAACCTTCATCTGGAACTGTTCACGGGATTTCTTGTTCACATGGGGTGAACGAAGAACAGTATAGACTGATCTGCGGGTGGGCAGCGGAATGGGGCCGGCAATGACGGCTCCGGTTGCCTTAGCCCGCTGGACAATCTTTTCCGTGGATTTATCCAACAGGTTATGATCGTATGATTTTAATGCGATACGTATTTTTTGTCCTGCCATGATGGTTTGCTTTCCTATTCAATAATGTCCGTCACAACACCGGCACCTACGGTCCGTCCGCCTTCACGGATGGCAAACCGCAACTCTTTTTCCATGGCGATGGGAACAATCAGT